>CAYGWJ010000154.1:0-9980 GCA_964353405.1 uncultured Anaerolineae bacterium | reverse complement strand
AGGCCGGCGCGGTGACATGGTGCAGCGGGACGGCGGGCTGCACGGGCGCGGTCTCGGCCAGCAACAGCCTGGTGGGCAGCACGATTAATGACCAGGTTGGCGTCGGCGGCATCACGGCGCTGAGCAACGGCAACTATGTGGCGCTCAGTCCCCATTGGAACAATGGTGCGGCGACACAGGCCGGGGCGGTGACGTGGTGCAGCGGGACGGCAGGCTGCACGGGCGCGGTCTCGGCCAGCAACAGCCTGGTTGGCAGTACGGCTGACGACCAGGTCGGCGTCGGCGGTATCACGGCGCTGAGCAACGGCAACTATATGGTGAGCAGCTCCTCCTGGAATAACAGCGGGGCGACACAGGCTGGGGCGGTGACGTGGTGCAGCGGGACGGCAGGCTGCACGGGCGCGGTCTCGGCCAGCAATAGCCTGGTGGGTAGCATGACTGGCGATCAGGTCGGCTACCGCGCCTATGGCTATGGCGGCATCACGGCGCTGAGCAACAGCAACTATGTGGTGTGCAGTCCCTACTGGGACAACGGCGCGGCGTCCGACGCCGGGGCGGTGACGTGGTGCAGCGGGACGGCGGGCTGCACAGGCGCGGTCTCGGCCAGCAACAGCTTGGTGGGCAGCACGACTAATGACCAGGTCGGCGCATACAGCATCACGGCGCTGGGCAACAGCAACTATGTGGTGCGCAGTCCCTTTTGGAACAACGGCGCGGCGACACGGGCCGGGGCAGTGACGTGGTGCAGCGGGACGGCGGGCTGCACGGGCGTTGTCTCGGCCAGCAACAGCTTGGTGGGCAGCATTACCAGTGACAGGGTTGGCGTATACAGCATCACGGCGCTGATCAACGGCAACTATGTGGTGCGCAGTCCCCTTTGGAACAATGGCGCGGCGACACAGGCCGGGGCAGTGACATGGTGCAGCGGGACGGTGGGCTGCACGGGCGCGGTCTCGGCCAGCAACAGCCTGGTTGGCAACACGGCTGATGACCACGTCGGCGGCATCTGGGAATATGCAGACGACTGGGTCGGCGGCATCACGGTGCTGAGCAACAGCAACTATGTGGTGCACAGCCCCGAGTGGACCAACGGGGCGGCGTCCAGTGCTGGGGCGGTGACGTGGTGCAGCGGGACGGCAGGCTGCACGGGCGCGGTCTCGGCCAGCAACAGCCTGGTGGGCAGCACGACTAATGATCATGTCGGTGGCACCTGGGTTTATGGTTTCTGGTTCGGCGGCGTCAAGCCGCTGAGCAACGGCAACTATGTGGTGCTCAGTATCGATTGGGACAACGGTGCGGCGACAGACGCCGGGGCAGTGACGTGGTGCAGTGGGACGGCGGGCTGCACGGGTGTTGTCTCAGCCAGCAACAGCCTGGTGGGCAGCACGGCTAATGACCAGGTCGGCAGCATCTGGGATTATGACAATTGGGCCTACGGCATCACAGCGCTGAGCAATAGCGGCTATGTGGTGCGCAGTTCCTCTTGGGACAACGGCGCCGCGTCCGACGCCGGGGCGGTGACGTGGTGCAGCGGGACGGCGGGCTGCACGGGCGCGGTCACCCGCAGCAACAGTGTCCTGGGCGAGGCCGCCAACCGGGGAAGATCTCTGACCTTCATATATGATGGTCTCAATGACCAACTGGTGGTGGGCCGCCCGTTCGATAACCGAGTGACCCTGTTCAAAATAGCGCTCAATCCCACTGTCTACCTGCCGATGATTTGTCGTTGATTGACTCATAAACTACATTTACCTCCGCCCCCTCCCCTGTCACAGGCAACCAGGGAGGGGAGTTGTATGTTCGCGCATCGTCTGATACAATCAACGCCGATGGATGAACCCGCCCTCATCATCGCCGCGAAAAAAGGCGACCTGGATTCTTTTAACACACTGGTGCTGACCTATCAGCATCAGGTCTACAACCTTGCCTACCGCATCATGGGCGATGCCGCGCCCGCCTCGGACGCGACGCAAGAAGCGTTCATCTCCGCGTGGCGTCACATCGGCGGTTTTCGCGGTGGGTCGTTCAAAGCGTGGCTGCTGCGTATTGTGACAAACGCCTGCTATGACGAGCTGCGCCGCGTCAAGCGCCGCCCGGCCAGCTCGCTTGAATCGCTCTATGTCGAAGACCCCACGCCCGACGCCGATTTGCCTCCCAGCCAGCTTGAATCGCCCGAAGCGTTCACCCAACGCCGCGAGTTGAACCGCGCCATTCAGGCCGCTATTGCACAACTGCCACCCGACCAGCGCATCGTGCTCGTCCTTTCTGATGTACAAGGTATGAGCTACGAGGAAATTACTGAGGCTACCAGCGCGAACCTGGGCACGGTCAAGTCACGGCTTTCGCGCGCGCGGGCCCGACTGCGCGATTTACTGGTGGAACACGGGGAACTATTGCCAGCGGAATATCGTCTACAAGGCAAGGGAGAGTAGACATGGGAGGAGTGTTGGGATGGGCGGGTGAGCACGAACGGGCCGAGGCGCTGCTTTCAACATACCTGGATGGGCGCGCCAGCGACGCCGAGCGTGCACTCATCGAGCGTCACCTTGCAGCGTGTGCTGACTGCACACGCAACCTGGCGACGCTGCGCGCGACCGTGGCTGCGGTTCGGGAGATGCCCAAGGTTCACGCGCCGCGCTCGTTTGCCCTGCCGCGCTTGATGGCCAAACCGTCCCAGACCGCGCCCTGGCTGTATCCGCTGCTGCGCGCCGCGACGACTGTGGCCGCCTTTCTATTCGTCCTGACTGTAGCGGGTGATTTGTTCTTGCGCTCGTCCCCTACCGCTCCCGCGCCGATGGCTGTGCCGGCTGCGCTTGCACCTACTTCTATTGTGATGCAATCCGAGCCAAGCTCCGCGCCCCAGACGACTGCTCCAACGGCGGCATCCGAACCGCAGAAAAGCGCGCCGCCCGCCGCGCCAGCACCTCAAGCCACACCGCCCAAGCTCGAACTGGCGGCGCCAGGCCCGGTCACTCCGGGCATTGCTGCGGCAGCGAAAGTAGCCCCGCCGACGTCGGTAGAGCCGCCGGTCGAGCAGCCGTTGACCGGCGGTGGAATGGGCGGCGGCATAGCGCCGGGCGCTGCGCCGGTTGCGCCAGAGCCGACGTCCACCACTTTGCTGCGCGAATCAGCGCCAACGCCTGCGGCCACCGCGCCGGTTGCCAGCCCGTCGCCCCTGTCGACCTCCATCGCGCGCGCGCCGGCGCCGCAGCCTTCTGCTGATCAGCGGCAGGACAACCTTCAGACTAGTCGCACGGCGGTCAATCCACTTGGCATCGCCGGGGACGTGCTGGCAGCTCTGGTCCTTATCCTGGGCGGGGCCACATGGATCGTCCACAAGCGCAGCCGATGAAGCCACTGGTGCTCAACTTTTGCCCCAACTGCGGCGCGCCCATGGCCGACCGTTTTGTGTTTGGCCGGACACGCCGCGCCTGCGCCGCGTGCGGCTTTATCTTTTTCCGCGAGCCTAAACTTGCTGTGGGCGCGCTTGTCGAGCGCGAAAGCAAGGTGTTGCTGGTGCGGCGCGCAGTTGACCCCAAGCTTGGCGACTGGTGCCTGCCGGCCGGATATGTTGAATACGACGAAGGCCCGGTCGCCGCGGTCATTCGTGAAGTCCGCGAAGAAACAGGGCTTGTCATCCGCGTGAACGAGCTGTTGGCCGCCTATCACGTCCGTTCCGACCCACGCGGTATGGGCGTCATCTTGATATACCGGGCCGTTCCTGTGGGTGGACAGCTTGCGCCCGACGACGATGCTTCGGACGCCAGGTTCTTTGCGCCGCACGAACTGCCGCGCGAGCTGGCCTTTGCCAGCACGCGCCGCGCACTCTTCCGCTGGCGGTGCGGGCGCTAATTTCCTTTTGTTCCCATTGTGAGCCGAAAGGCTCGGTCAGACTGTTCATTCGGAGGGGTGTGTGTCCAAGAGAACCGTGCGCGCCATCGTCGTCTTCATCGCCATTCCCGTTGTGCTGTGTCTGTGCATCCAGTTGATTCCGGTCTGGCTGGCACAGAAGAACCCGCCCGTTTTGTCCGAACCCACCTGGGACAACTCCCAAACTCGCGCGCTGGCAAAACGCGCCTGCTTCGATTGCCACAGCAACGAGACGGTTTGGCCGGTCTATGCGCGCGTTGCGCCTGTGTCGTGGCTCATCACGCTCGATACGGTGCGCGGACGGCGGCACTTTAATTTTTCCGAGTGGGGTCAGACCAGGGGTGAAGGCACACGCCAGGTGGCCGAGGTCATTCGCGAAGGCTCGATGCCCCCGGCTATGTACGTGATGATGCACCGGCAGGCCAACCTGAGTCAGTCAGAAAAGCAGCAACTCGTTCAGGGATTGCAGGCGTCGTTGAGATAGGTCCCGGCCCATCGGTCTTTCACGATCCACCACCCGGTAATGGGATTCGACATTGGATAGATCATGCGCGAGTTGGAGAGGACTGTCAAATGGTTGCTTTGGGTATGGAGATGGGGTATAATCTTTTGCGGTAACTGGATGTCGAGGAGTGTCGAATTTGGAACAGCCACAATCTCTGCCGGCCGCAGAATCCGAGGCCCGTCAGCCGCAGCCTGACACCGCTCAGGGGTCTTCGCTCTTTCGCGAGATCGTCGAGACCTTGCTCCTGACGGTGGTTATCTTTGTCCTGGTCAACACGCTCACAGGCCGCTTCCGAATTGACGGCTCCAGCATGGAGCCGAACCTGCACGATAGCGAGTACGTCATCGTCAACCGGATTGTTTATCGCTTGCATGCCCCTCAGCGCGGCGACATTGTCGTCTTTCGACGCGACGCGAGCCGCGAGTTTATCAAGCGTGTCATCGCCGTGCCGGGTGAGACGGTTGAAGTGAAGGGGGGACGCGTCCTCGTCAACGGCAAGCCGCTGGACGAGCCGTACATCGCAGCGCCCAATGCATATACGATGGAGCCGCGCAAGATCGGCACGGACGAATATTTCGTGTTGGGCGACAACCGCAACAATTCGAGCGATAGCCACAACTGGGGCACCATCCATTTGAGCACGATTGACGGCAAAGCCTGGATCACGTATTGGCCGCCCAAGAGCTGGGGCGTCGTTCCGCATTACACGTATGCGCAGGTCGGGTCGTAGTGATATTTCGGCCCAGGTTATTTCCCTTTGCCACGCAGGTCAAGGCCGACGTAAAACGCAAGCATGACGGATCCAGCTTGCGCTTCATGTTGCATGTGTCGCCGTTAGAGTTTCATGCCAGAGGAAAGCTATGCCGCTCACCCAAATAGACATCCCGCAGTTGGCTTCGATGATTGATCACACGCTGCTCAAGCCTGAAGCGACCACGGCGCAGGTCGAGCAGCTATGCGACGAAGCCAGGCGATTCGGTTTTGCGTCGGTGTGCGTCAACCCGGCGCGCGTCAAGCTGTGCGCGCGGTTGCTTCAGGGCAGCCCGGTCCGTGTGTGCGCCGTCGTCGGCTTTCCGCTCGGCGCAAATCTGCCGCAAGTCAAAGCACTCGAGACGCAACAGGCCATCCGCGATGGAGCGACTGAGATCGACACGGTCATCAACATCGGCGCGCTCAAGGACAAGGACACTCTTCTCGTCGCGCGCGATATTGCCGCTGTTGTCAGCGCGGCTCACGCATCCGGCGCGCTGGTCAAGGTCATCATCGAGGCGGCGCTATTGACCGACGAAGACAAAGTCACGGCCTGCCGGTTGGCCAAGGACGCCAAAGCGGACTATGTCAAGACTTGTACGGGCTTGGGGCCAGGTGGCGCGACGGAACACGATGTTGCATTGATGCGTCAAACCGTCGGGCCGGAGATGGGCGTCAAAGCTGCCGGGGGCATCCGCACATTGCAAGATGCGCAGAAAATGATTGAGGCGGGCGCCACACGCCTGGGTGCAAGCGCGTCAGTCAAGATCATGGCCGAGGCGGGAGCGACTTGATGGACAATTGTCCACACTGTCACGCCGGGGCGCTGCAGCGTCGCTGTGTACTCTATGCCGCGTGGCACTCGATGCCTGGAGAGGGCCACGAGCAATTTGTGCTTATCCCGAACGTCCCGGCGTGGTTGTGTGATGTGTGTGGGGCCAAGATTCTGGACGCCGACGCGATGGCCTGGCTGGCGCCGCTCCTCGGGCCGGCGATTGATGTGGACGATGCGAGCCGGGCCGCGTTTGCCCGTCAGGTGCGCGAAGCGCCGCGCGATCTGTTCGATGGCGACGTGGACCGCGGGCGTGCGCAATAGCCTGCGCTTGAAGGAGAACAGTTTGTCTCAACGGGCCTCCTCATCGTGCAAGCTCAAGTCTGCCCGCCGGGCTTCCGGGCCGGAGGCAAGGCGTCAGGCCGCGCTGGCGATCAATGCGTCGCTGAATCCTGACGATACGCTGGCTGCCATCGTGCGCCAGGCTTGCGCGCTGACGGCCTGCCGCCGCTGCGCTGTCTACTTGCTCGATGGAAAAGTGGGGACACTTTTCCTTGTGGCGGGGCATCGCCTGCCGAACGGGCTGCTCGGTTCCAAGCTATCGGTCAGCCGAAGTGTTGTGGGACAAGCGTTTCGAGGCCAGAGTGTTTTGGTCACGGACGCTGCCGACCCACTGGAGGCAAGCTCTTGCCTGGGCCACAAGCTCGCCGCCGTGCCGCTCGTCGCCCATCGCAAACGGCTGGGCGTGCTGCAAGTGGCGCGCGGAGCAAAAGAGCGCAGATTTAGTTCTGGCGACATTGCCGAACTGGAATGGTTCGCGCCTCTGGCCGCGCAGGCCCTCGCCAACGCGCAGGATTTTTACCGTAGCGTGCGGACGATCAGCCAGTTCCAGATTTCGAACGAGACATTGCATGCGATGGACCAGGTCGCGCGGGCCGTCATTGACGCGGGCGGCCATCCCGACCCATTACTGATTCAAGCGTTCGAGCGAGCCTGCAACTCGCTGCATCTGTGCGGCGGCGCCGTGCGGCTCTATGACGAGCGCACCGGAAAATTGGAGACGGTTGTCGAGCGCGGCTTGCCAGAAACAGCGTGCGACCCTCTGCTCAACGGCGCGCCCCTGGTCGAAGCGCAGAGTGATGCTCCTGGCGGTGGAACTCTGGTGACTTTGCCACTGGTGGCGCGCGAAAGCGCCGTCGGCATCATGCAGGCGTTGACCGCGCCAGGCCAGAGCCTCGGCCCGGATGATCGGGATGTGCTGGCGATGGTCGCCAACCGGCTTGCGCTGGGCATTGAAAACGCGCGTCTCTTCCGGCTGGCGGAAATCAATGAGCAGCAAGTGCGCGCCGTCCTTTCCAGCACGGACAATGTGGTGTTGTATGTGGATGCCGAGACGCGGTTGATGGCCGCCAACGCCGTCGCTGAGCGCGCTTTCGGTTTTCGCGTGCAAGTGTGCGCCGGGCAGCCCCTCTCCGAAATCGCGCAGAACCAGGCGCTTCACCAGGCGATGGATCAGGCCCACTATCAGCATGACGCACGATGGCGCACCTTCCGGGTCCCGCTATCCCAAGAGCGCATCTTGTCTTGCACCATGTCGCCTATCTTGACTCGCGGAGGTATTCTGCAGGGATGGGTGCTGGTGATGAAAGACATCGCGCAGTTCAAAGAGATGGGGCAATTGCGAACAGACATGATTCTGACTGCCTCGCACGAACTGCGCAACCCTATCAACCTGACACTTGGCGCGCTGGAACTGCTGGATCAGTACCTCGAAGCGCCGAGCACGCTGCAGCGTGAAGCGCTCGACCTGGCCAAGCTTGGCATTGAGCGAGCCGGCGCGCTGATTGGCGACCTGCTCGACCTGGAGCGCATCGAGCGGCGCGTTGGGATGAGGCCGGGGTGGTGCGATTGCGCACTGCTCCTCAGCTCCCTGGGATCGGAATTTCGCCTGTGGGCGCAAAACCACGACAAGGCCTTGCAGATGCGGGTGCCAGATACGCCGCTGCTGGTCTGGGGCGACGAGCACCTGTTGCAGCGTGTCGTAAGCAATCTGGTGGATAACGCGCTCAAGTATACCCCGCCGGGCGGGTGCATTACCGTCGACGCCTGTGCCCAAGTCGGGCAGGTCATACTTAAAGTATCCGATACCGGGCTGGGTATTCCGCTGGAAGCGCAGCCCCATGTCTTTGAGCGATTTTATCGCCAGTCTGGTCAGCCTGACAGCGTCGAAGGCACCGGCCTGGGACTGACCATCGTCAAGTCCATCGTGGAGCAGCATGGCGGGCGGGTATGGGTGACCAGCCAGCCTGGCCAGGGCTCGACCTTTACCGTGAGTTTGCCCGCGCTCGACACGTAGCTGATCCGCGCGAACGCGCTCGAGAGTGTGCAGGAGGAAACCATGCCTGAAATATCAACCGCCCGGCGCAGGATGCTTCAGGTGGATTTCTTTACCAACGCACACCGGCTGTCCACGCAGATGAATGTCTATGGGCGGCCGCTGGCCGACCAACTTAACGACCCGCGCGTGTCGTGGATTGAGCTGGAGATGGCCTATATCTCGCGCACAGAGCGGCCCGCCGAGATCATTGCCGATTACGCGATTTCGACACTCCGTAAAGACCATATCCAGTTCGCCATGATCTCCGGTTCCACCGACGGCGCGATCAAAAAGATCGCCATGTCCAGCGCCTTTTATGTGCGGTTGTTGTATCGGGTCTGGGTTGCCACCCGGTCATTCGAGATCACAGGCTTTATCGAGTGGACTGGCAAGCTGGACCTGAACAGTTTGCTGGTTACCAACGCCGACCGGTTTATGTCCATCTTTAACGCCACGGCCACCAGCACCATTTTCCCGGCGATTCGCTTTGGCGCCGATCTGATGTTGGTCAACAAAGAAGCCATCGAGATGTTCTGTTCCGAAGAAAAGGGCCGGCCCGCCGCCCAGGGATGATTCTACCAGAGGAGACAATATGGCTCGCATCCTGGTTATAGACGATGACCTTGACCTGCTGCAAATGATGCGGTTGATCTTGCAGCGTGCCGGACATGAAGCCATCCTCACCGGCGATGGCGGGGATGGGATCGCCAAGGCTGTGCAGGTGCGCCCCGACATGGCGATTGTGGACGTGATGATGCCCGGGATGAATGGCTACCAGGTGGTGCGTAAGCTGCGCGAGGACCCGGTCACCGCCGACATGGCCATCCTTGTCCTCACCGCGCGCGCCCAGCCGGTAGACCGCGACGCAGCGTTGGCGGCTCATGCCGATGGCTACATGGCCAAGCCGGTCCCGCCAGCCGAATTGCTGCAGACGATCAGCGATTTGCTGAGAAGGCGCAGTCAGGCAGCCCTGCCCAACAATATCGTGCTGACGGTGTTCAGCCTGCGCGGCGGTGTGGGCAAGACGACCATCGCCGTGAACCTGGCACTGGCGTTGCGGCAGGCAGGGCGTGAAGTGTGCCTGGTGGACTTTTCCGAACGGTCGGGCCACGTGGCCATGCAGATGCGCCTGCAAGCCAAAACCAGTTGGGTCGAAGCTCTGGCGCAGATTGACAGCCTGAGCCCGGATACGCTCGACCCGTTGCTATTGCGCCACGAGTCGGGCTTGCAATTGCTGCCTTCGCCTTTCTTGCCTCTCATCCAGTCGCCGCCGGGCGAAGCGGTGGCGAGACTCTTGGAATTGCTCAAGCTCAAATTTGGTCTCACGGTGGTTGACCTGGGCGCATGGGACGACGGAGGGCGCGCAGTGATTTCGTCTTCCGATCTGCTGCTCGTCGTCCTCTCGCCCGAAGTCGCTTCGCTACAGACGACGGCGGCCACGCTGCGCATCATCAAAGCGATGAATGTGTCAGACGAAAAATCGCCATTGGTGTTGAACTGTGTCGCGCCCAAGCCCGGCCTGGCCGCCTCCGCCATTGAAAAAGCGTTGGGTCGGCCGCTGACCATCGGCTTGCCCTATGACGAGTTGCAGGTGCAGGCGTTGGGCCAGGGGGCTCCGCTGATTCTCAGCCAGCCCGCCGCGCCGCTGGCTGCCGGAGTGCGGCAACTGATTCAGATACTCAGTTCAAGACAGGCGGCAAAACGTT
>CAYGWJ010000153.1:0-5618 GCA_964353405.1 uncultured Anaerolineae bacterium | reverse complement strand
GAATCTCCTTGTCCCCTGGTCTCCTTGTCCCCTTGTCCCCTGGTCTCCTTGTCCCCTTGTCCCCTGGTCTCCTTGTCCCCTTGTCCCCCTTCCAGCAAGTACTTGCGCACCTTCGGCACGGTCAACCGATCAGGGTGACCCACATAGTCGTACCCGAACCGTCCCTTGACGCACGTAAAACCGTGGTTGGCCGGGCCATCCCACGCGCCTTCGACCTGGACGATCTGATTATCACGCACGTGCAAGACAAGCTGGCAGCCCACGCCGCAGTACGAGCAAACCGTCTGCACCTTCTTGACTTGCCAGGGGCGGCCTTTTCCGAGCGACATCTTGGGCCACAGCGCGCCCACCGGGCAGACGGCCACACAACTGCCGCAAAACTCGCACGGGCTGTCTTGCATGGTGCTGTCCGCGCCAAAGCCGATGTGCGCGTTGAACCCGCGATAAAACACGCTGATGGCTTCGACGCCGTTGATAAAGTTGCACGCGCGGACGCAGCGGCGGCACAGGATGCACTTGTTGCGATCCACCTGGATGAACGGGTTGGGATCGTCAATCGGGTACTTGAGCTGAAAACCCTGGTAGCGGTCGCCCTTGACGCCATATTCATAGGTCAGGTCTTGCAAGAGGCAGTTGCCCGTCGCGTCGCACGTCATGCAGTCCAGCGGGTGATCGGAGACGAGCAGCTCGAGCGCAAACTTGCGCGCTTCCATCACTTTGGGCGAGTGCGTGTAAATGACCAGCCCTTCGGTGACGGGGAACGTACACGCCGGCTGAAGCGAGCGCTGCCGCTCGATTTCGACCAGGCAGATGCGGCACGCGCCTTCCGGCGGGAGTGCGGGATGGTCGCACAGCACAGGGATCTCGATACCTGCTTCCCTCGCCGCCTGCAGAATCGTCTGGCCAACTTGCGCCTGTATTCTCTTGCCGTTGATGGTAATGTTTACGACAGCCATTGTGTGGGTGGCTCCTTTTTTCATTTTAGATTCCGGATTTCTGATTTTGGATTGAGAGAGCAAAATCCGAAATCTAAAATCAACAATCAAGAATCAAGAATCAGCGAGGTCGAGCAATCTGCATCACGTCCAGCCATTCCAGGTCGCACCGCAGACATCGCTTGGCTTCTTCGCGCGCAGTGTGCTCGTCCAAGCCCAACTCGACTTCGGAAAAGTTACCAGCACGCTCATCCACGCTGATCTCGGCTAGCGCCGGGCGGCGAGCCTTGGCATAGTCGTCCAGGCTGTAAAGCTGCGCAAGGTCCGGGCGTGGCGTCTCATAGTGCGGCCTGACCAGCTCGCCGGTTCTCAGCCAGTGGTCAACCGCTACCGCCACCAGGTTGCCGTGCGCCACGGCCTGGATGACGGTTGCCGGGCCGCTGACTGCATCTCCGGCGGCAAACACACCGGGCCGGGTGGTGTTGAACGCCTCTTGGACGGCGAATGTGCTGGCCTTGGTGGTTTCGATGTTTCCTTCGCTCAGCCACGCAAGATCGGTCGTCTGGCCGATGGCAGGGATGAGCACATCCACGTCGAGCGTGAATTCGTTGCCCTCGGCCGGCGTGGGCCTGCGGCGACCACTGTTATCAAACTCAGCCAAGCGTTGACGCTGGACGACGACGCCGGTCAAGTGATCCTCGCCCAACACGCGCACCGGGTTGGCGAGGTAATGGAACTGGATGCCCTCGTGAATCGCGGCCTCGATCTCTTCGGCGTGGGCGGGCATGTCCTGACGCTGGCGGCGATAGATGACGTGCACCTCCCTCGCGCCCAATCGCCAGGCTGAGCGTGCCGCATCAACCGCCACATCGCCCCCGCCAACAATGGCAACGCGCTTGCCCTTGACCAGTTCTGACATGGTGACATGGTGACAAGGTGACAAGGTGACGTCGCTGCTTAAAGTCACCTTGTCCGCTTGCGCGTGTCTCCTTGTCTCCTTGTCTCCGCTAAGGGCAATCTCTCGCAAGAAATCTGTCCCGTGAACAACTCCCTGCTTTTCCTCGCCGGGAATCCCCAGCCTTCGGCTCTTGTGTGCGCCGATCGCCAGCACCACGGCGTTGAAACCGTCACGGGTGAACAGATCGTCAACAGAAAAGTCGCGGCCCAACGCCTGATTGCAGCGCACCTCGACTCCGGCGCGCTTGATGTGATCAATCTCGGCCAAGAGCGGCTCGCGCGGCAGGCGAGACTCGGGTATTCCAACCGTCATCATCCCGCCGGGCAGCGGCAGCTTTTCAAACACGGTGACGGTATAGCCGCGTTGAGCCAGTCGCAGCGCGGCGGTCAATCCGGCCGGGCCGGCGCCGACGACGGCGACTCGTAGGGGCGAGGTAACCTCGCCCCTACCCTCCCCGACGTCATCGGCGACGATCTTGGCCGGCGTCCACGGGTTGGCGTATTCCTGATCCGCCATAAAGCGCTTGACCAGCCGGATCGCAATCGGCTCGTCAATCTCGCCGCGACGGCACCTCTGCTCACAGAACGCCGGGCACACACGGCCGCAGATCAGCGCGAACGGGTTGCGCTGGCGGTGAATCTCTAGCCCCTCGGCGTAACGCCCCTGCGCCACAAGCGCCAGATACGCCGGACTTTCCACGCCCGCCGGGCACGCGTTGATGCACTTGGCCCGCACGAGCGGCTTGCACTGGCCCGCCGGGCAGACCTTGTCCTGGATGTGCGCGGTGAACTCGTCTTTAAAGAAGCGCAGCGAGGCCATGACCGGGCCGGGCGTGAGCTGGCCCAGCGCGCACAGCGACGCTTCTTTCATGTTGCGTGAAATGTATTCGATCTCGCCCAGGTCTTCCGGCTTGCCATCGCCTTCCGTGATGCGCTTGAGCACTTCCAGGAGCCGCGTGCCGCCGATCCGACACGGGACGCACTTGCCGCACGACTCGGCGGACGCAAAGGTGAGGAAATACTTGGCGAACTCGACCATGCACGTGTCTTCGTCCACCACAATCATGCCGCCCGAGCCCATCGTGGCTCCGGCTTCGACCAGCGCATCAAAATCCACCGGTGTGTTGAGCGCCGAGGCGGGCAGGCACCCGCCGAGCGGCCCGCCGGTCTGCACGGCCTTGAACGTCTTGCCCTTGGGAATCCCGCCGCCCACGTCGAAAATAATGTCGCCCAGCCGGATGCCCATCGGCACTTCGATCAGTCCCGTGTTGACGATCTTGCCGGTGAGCGCAAAGATGGCGGTGCCGGGCGATTTCTTGGTGCCGATGCCGGTGAACCACTCTGCGCCGCGCCAGATGATCTGCGGCGTCATGGCATAGCTCTTGACGTTGTTGACGTTCGAGGGTTTTTGCCACAGGCCGGCTACCGCCGGGAACGGTGGACGCGGACGCGGCTCGCCGCGCCGTCCTTCGATGGAGGCCATGAGCGCCGTCTCTTCGCCGCAGACGAACGCGCCCGCGCCTTCTTTGACGTGAAGGTCGAAGGAAAAGCCTGTGCCCAGGATGTTTTCGCCCAGTAACCCGTGTTCGCACGCCTGGGCGATGGCAATCTTGAGATGCGCGATCGCCAGCGGATATTCCGCACGGCAGTAGATATAACCTTCGCGCGCGCCGATGGCATACCCCGCAATCGCCATGCCTTCGAGGACGGCGTGCGGGTCGCCTTCCAGGATCGAGCGATCCATGAACGCGCCGGGGTCGCCTTCGTCGGCGTTGCAAATCACATACTTGGGCGTGGCCTGAGACTTGCGGCAAAATTCCCACTTGAGTCCCGTGAGAAAGCCCGCGCCGCCTCGCCCGCGCAAGCCGGACTCTTTCATCACGCCGATGACGTCGTCGGGCGTCATTTCCGTGAGCGCGCGGCCCAAGGCGCGGTAGCCATCACGTGCAATATATTCTTCAATGTGCTCCGGGTTGATGATGCCGCAGTTGCGCAAGACGACGCGGACTTGTTTGCTGTAAAAGGCCAGGTCGGTGTAGGAGGGAAGCGTCTGGTCAAGGGTCTTTACATCGGTAGGTTCATCCATAGTTCATGTCCTTTTCATTCTTACCGGATTTGTCCTTCAGGTATTGCAGGTATCTGACGACATCTTGTTCAACTTCTAGAGGATATGCAATGTGAAGGTGTGACGCCGTTCTTTTAGCTAACCGGGTGAATAGCACAATCATTGCAAACAAACTGTTCCAGGTATCCTCAACGTGATAGGTTGAGAAGCAGGTTGATACGGCGGCCACGATTTCCGGCGAGGCCCATTTCTCGAACCGCTTGCCTTCTCGATGGATCAGGGGATTGGGCGTCCAGGTGTTCTCCGCTTGATGGTTCCAAAGGATCATCTTGAACAGATGATCTTTGATGTAGCGGTTCTCGATCAGTTTTGCATACCACACATCTCGCCGATAGAGATATTTGGCAACGCAATAGGCTTCGAACCAGAAATCATACAGGGTCTGCAAAAACTCGTCGCGACCTGGTGGGAGAATGGGAAATCCATCCCCCGTGGGTGGTTTGAGCCGTTCGGCAACGCGATCTTTATCCACCAAGATACGACAGCCGTTCTTGTAACTTGCGTACTCTTTATCTCCCTGGACGATCTCGGATAGCAGCTTGAGGGGCCAGAAGCTAAAATCAACTCTTGGTCTGTCTTGAAAAACGACCAGGCGAGTCGGGATGATGGCATCGTAGAATGGAAATTGCTCTTTTTGATAGACCAAGACCGGGCCAAACTGGCCCATCCAGGCGTCTTCCGCGAGATATTTGTCATAGCGAAGGGCAAAGATGTTGATGTCGTAATCGGAAAGCTCGTCAACCTGGGAATTGACCGCCAGAGACCCTTCCAGAATGACGGCGCGTATGTCTGGATCGGCATGAGCGAATGCCGTAATTTTGTCAATCACTGTGTCCATAAGTCGAGCTAACTGTTCACGTCCGATGCGTTCTTGGTTCAGTCATAGTCTTGGCACAAGTCAATCAAGATATTGCAACAAGGTCTCCCATTTCACATGCAACAACTGAAAGAGCCTCTATCTGCTCCTCATTCAGGAATTTGTCTGACCGCAACTTTTTCCAAGTGAGACCGACCTTGCGTAACTCTCTCTTGACATCACCGTACTTGACACTCTGCGTATGTGGCACACGCGAGTGTGCCACAAAATACCTTCCGTCGCGCGTTTGTATTGCGGTAGAATCATCAACGCGATGAAACTCGATTCGATACTCGTCAGTTGATTTGGCTTCATCATCGCCGTCCGTCACATAAACTAATAGTCCAGCGTTTCGGGTATACTCAAAGTCGCTTCTATAAGTGCAAAAGTACATCCAGTCATTTTCGTCCCAGTTGTTCTTGTATCTGCTTATCTTATCAATAGTATCTTGCCGAAGTCGTATATCTGCGAAAATCAGACGCGGTCTGACTTTTCCGCCAGGTTTGTTACTAGGCCGTGGCGGCTTTCGTACTCGCTCTGCGTTGTAAAGCAATCTCCCAATTGAATTGTCAGTCGGAATTCGGACTAAATGTGGCGGACGTTTTAGTTTCCTGTAGTTTCGCAAAAAGGCAGCACCAGGCGAAAAAGAATGTCTGTCGTTATCCCAAAGGGTATCGAATTCGGTCTGTAGAGACCTGGAAATGGAATCATCAACTTGAGCGGGTGCAAAGCGAAAAAGTTGGGT
>CAYGWJ010000152.1:0-6760 GCA_964353405.1 uncultured Anaerolineae bacterium | reverse complement strand
TCCATTGCCCGCTACATCCGCGCGATAGCCCATCTGCTGTAGCAGGCGCAGTGCAAGTTTCTGATTGGTCGCATTGTCCTCCGCGAGCAGGATGCGCAAGGGCAAGCGTTGCGCCATCCCGGCATCGAGTTGCGGCGTGACCGGCGGGGCAGGTTTTTGCTCTGGCGTCGGTCCAGCAAAAATGCCCGCGAGCGCGTCGAACAGTTGCGATTGCTTGAGCGGCTTTTGCAGGATCGCGGCGATGCCCAGCGCGTCCGTGATCGCCTCGCGGCGTCCGAGCGAAGAACAAATGACGATGGGCATCGGTAGAGACGTTCGCGAAGCGTGCAACGTCTCTACCTTGCGGATCTCGGCGCACAAGGTCAGCCCATCCATCTCCGGCATACTCATGTCAACGATAGCGATGTCGAACGGGTCGCCGCGCGTGATCCATTCGAGCGCTTCCTTGGGCGACGCGGTATCGCGTGTCAGCATGCCCCAGACCCGCGTCTGGCGGATGACGATGAGGCGATTCGTATCGTTGTCGTCCACGATCAAGAGACGCTTGTCCCTCAACTGCGGCTGTGCGCCGCCGACGCGTTTGCGCGTCTCGAAATCGGGCGCTTCTTGCGCGGCGAGAGTAAAGTGGAACGTACTGCCTGGTCCTCCCTGTGCGCCCCCCGCCGACGGTAGGGAGGCAGACGGGGATTCGACCCAGATCCTGCCCCCCATCATTTCGCACAGCCGCTTGCTGATCGCCAGTCCCAAGCCGGTGCCGCCGTACCGGCGCGCGGTCGTGGGGTCTATCTGGCTGAACGATTGGAAAAGACGGTCCATGCGGTCGGCCGGGATGCCGATGCCGGTGTCTCTGACAGAGAAATGCAATTCATGTAGGGGCGACCCTTGTGGTCGCCCTGCTTGTGGTCGCCCTGCTTGTGGTCGCCCTGCTTGTGATCGCCCTGCTTGTGATCGCCCTGCTTGTGGTCGCCCTGTGGGGACTGACACAAGGGCTGACCCGACCGTCAAAACCACCTCGCCCTTCTCCGTGAACTTGACCGCGTTCGTCAGCAGGTTGATCATGATCTGCCGCAAGCGCGTCACATCGCCCACAATCGCGGCGGGCACATCGTCGTCCATCACGTACGCCAGATCGAGACCTTTCTCCGCGGCGCGCGGCGCAACCAGGTCGAGCGCGGATTCGACGCACGCGCGCAATTCGAACGGCTGGCTCTCCAACTCCATCTTGCCCGCTTCGATCTTGCTGAAATCGAGGATGTCGTTAATGATCGTGAGCAGCGCATCACCGCTGTTGCGGATGATCTCGGCGTACTCGCGCTGTTCTTTGTTCAGCGGCGTGTCCATCATCAAGCCGCTCATGCCGATGACGGCGTTCATCGGCGTGCGGATTTCGTGGCTCATCGTCGCGAGGAACGCGCTCTTGGCCGCGTTTGCGGAATCGGCGGCCAGCTTGGCCTTCTCCAACTCTTCTGTGGCGTGCTTGCGGTCGGTAATGTCGCGGATGGTCTCTATCGCTCCGACGATATAACCTTTCCCATCGCGGAGCGCTGAGGCCGTGCCAAGCAAATAGCGTCCGCCGCCCTTCAGACTCGACACATAGGTCTCGCCGATCAGGACTGCGCCCTCTCTATTGATGTGTGCATACTGCTTTTCAATCTCTTCTTGGGGCAGGAGGACCAGATCAATGAGAATCGGCCTTCTCTCTCCGTAGAAGGGGATGGCGTATTCATAGTTGCCCTTGCCGATCATAGCCTGCGCTTTGACGCCCGTCATCTCTTCGATGGCGCGGTTCCACGCGATCACCTTGCCGGCGCGATCAATCACCAGCGTGGCATCGGGCAAAAAGTCAACGATATCCGCGAGTCTTTGCTGTGCTTCCTGGGCTTGTTCGAACAGCCGCGCGTTCTGAAATGCAATCATGGCCTGGCGCGATAGACCGACCAAAAAGTTGAGGTCCGACTGGGTAAACGCGAGATCCTGGCCGCCGCGCCACACGCTCATCGCGCCGATGACGTGTTCGCGCGAGAGGAGCGGCGCGACCATCATCTTCTCACCTTCCTCAGTCGCGGGCGTGCCTTCGAGATGCTCCGTGCGCGGATCTTCTGTGACATCGTTGACGAGTTCCGCAATGCCGCTCTGCGCGATAGTGCCGATAATGCCTTCGCCGAGTTGAGAGCGCGATGCCAGGATCTCATCCGCATACTCGCCGTCTACCGCGATCGTGCGCAAGGACCTGCCATCGGGCTCGAGCATGTAGACGGCGGCCGAATGGGCCGCCAACACCTCGCGCGCATTCTTGGTGATGCGCTCCAGGACGGTGTTCAGGTCGAGCGTCGCCGAAAGGTCGCGCCCGATTTCGGTGAGCGTTGCCATTTCGCTCGCGCGATGCTGCATCTCTTGATACAGTTGCGCGTTATGAATCGCCGTGCCGACGTTCGCAGCAATCGTCGTCAACAGGCGCACGTCGCTTTCGTCGAAACGACCTTCCTGCTGTATGCTTTGGACGCTGATCACGCCGATGGCTTGTTTGCCAACCGTGATGGGAACACCCAGGTACGATTTGGGCGTGGCGCCTACGAGCGCGATGCCCATCTCGGCGTAATGCGCCGCAACATGCTCGTTGAACAAGAGCGGCTGTCCGGTCTGGATGATGCGCGAGGTCAACCCTTGACCAAACTGGAGCGGCGGCATAGGTTCACCGTACTGATAGGCAAAATGGATGAGGTTCATTTGCCGGTCGTGGAGCGCAACGTAGACGATGTCGGCGCTGAACAGCAGGCGCATTTGCTCGCCGACCAACTGGATGAGCGCGTCGAGTTCCAGTTCCGAGGCGAGCGCCTGGCTGATGCGGTTGACGGTTGCCATCTCTGCCGCGCGCTGCCGTGTCTCCGCCAGCAGGCGATTCGTCTCGTCAAACAGCCGCGCGTTTTCCAGCGCGACGCCGACGTTGAGCGCGACCGTCGCCAGCACGCGCGCATCCGACTCGGCGAACGCGTTCTCGCGATCCACATTTTGGAGCGAGATGACGCCTTTGACTGCGCCCCCGATTATGATCGGAACTCCCAGCCACGATTTGGTGGGACTGCCCGCCAGGATGCGACTGCCGTATGCTGCGCTGGTTTCATCTGTGACTGAATTCAGCAGCAGCGGCTCGCGCGTCTGGATCACGTGCGCCGTGAAACCGGACGGCGGATGCGGCGCCGCGTTCTGCCGCTCGCCTTTTTCGACCATGTACGGATAATGGAGCATGTTCTCGGCGGGGTCGAAGGTGCTCAGCGTGACCACTTGCGCGTTGAACAAATCGCGCAGTTTATCGCCCACCGATTCGTAGATGCGCTGCATATCGAGCTGCGAGGCAAGCATCTGCGCGACGCTCGCAATAATCTCCTGCTCGCGCGCGCGCTGCTGCGTCTCGGCAAAGAGCCGTGCGTTTTCCAGCGCGACGCTCATGCTGTTCGCCAACGTTGTCAGCAGGCGCACGTCCGCTTCGCTGAACGCGTTTTCATGCTCAACGTTCTGAAGCGTGACACAACCTATGACCTGTTCGCCCACGGCTAGCGGCACGTATACCAGAGACCTGGCGCTTTCAGTGCCCGGAACGATTTGCAGCCCGAATTCTGCCTTGCGCCGCTCCGCATCCTCACTGATTACGACGAGTTCGCGCGTGCGAATCAAGTGCTCGACCATCTTGCTGAACGGTCTCGGCGTCGGGTAAAAGCGCTGTCCCTTTTCGATGCTATAGCAAGCGCGTGAGAGCCGTTTGGCATGGTCGAATGTGTAGATGAGGGTAGCTTGCGCGTCAAAGATGCCACGAATCTTGTCGCCGAACAGATCATAGATCGCTTGCATGTCGAGTTGCGCGGCAAGCCCTTGTTGAATGCTGTTGATAATCTCCAGTTCGGCGGTGCGCTGCTGCGTCTCCGCGAGCAGGCGCTTGGTCTCGGCAAAGAGCCGAGCATTCTCAATCGCCGTGCCGAGATTGGCGGCGAGCGTGCTCAAGAGGCGCACGTGCGACTCGCCATACAGGTTCGGCTGCTCGTCTTGGATGCTGATGACGCCCGTCACTTGGTCGCCTACGAGGATGGGCACGCCCAACCAGGATTGGGAATTTACCTGAATACCAGTACCACCGTGAACGATATCGCCTCCACTTGCCATCTGCTCCTGCCAGGTCCCCAGCACAAGAGGTTGTCGCGATTGAATGATTTTGGAGGTGAGTCCCGCGCCGAGGGGCTCGGAGGGAATTTGAGTGCGATTACCGGTGGCGCTCACAAAATAAGGAAACTCGACCTGGTTAGTCGCGGCGCTGTAGAGCGCGATGAAAATGCCGTGCAGCTTTGGAGCACCGACGGGCGGAAAGACCCTGGCGATTTCGTCGCCGACCAGGTCAATGAGGGCCTGGAATTCGAGCTGCTTGGCCAGTCCCTGCCCCACGCGGTTAATGATCTGCAATTCCGAGTTGCGCTGCTCGGTCTCCGCCAGCAGGCGATGGGTCTCGTCGAAGAGATAGGCATTCTCGAGGGCGGCGCCCAACGAGGCGGCGATGGTGGTCAGCAAGCGCAGTTCGGATTCGCCGTAGGCATTCTCACGCTCGTAATTTTCAAGTATAATACTGCCGAGAACACGGTCACTGCTGATGATGGGGATGAAGACTCCCGATGTGCTGGCATCCGTTCCGGGCATAGCGGGAGATATCTTATCCCCTTCTTCCACAGTATTCCAAACAATGGGCTGCCGCGTTTTGGTCATCCTTACAAAGGGACCGTCGGGGAGGGGCGGTTGTGATGGAATAGTTAGCCGTTCACCGTGTTCGTATCGGTAAAGATTATGGATCAAATTGGCTTTTTGATCGTACCAGTTAATGCCGAGGTCGAGCGTGGCGAAGACATGGCGCAGTTTGTCGCCGACCAGATCCACGATGGCTTGAAAGTCTAGCTTGGACGCCAGCCCCTGCTGGATACTGTTGATGATGGCAAGTTCGGCGGCGCGCTGTTCGGTCTCTTTGAGCAGGCGGCGCGTCTCCTGGAACAGGCGCGCGTTCTCCAACGCAACGCTCATGCTGTTGGCGAGCGTTGTCAGCAGGCGCACGTCCGCTTCGCCAAAGGCATTCTCCCGTTCGATATCTTGCAGAGTAATATAGCCTCGGAATTCACCGCCGACGGTTAGGGGCACATAGACGCCCGACTTGGTTTCCGCTGTGCCTGGGATAGTGCCCGCGCCGTATCGCTCGAACTCTGCCAACGTGCGAACCAGCACGGGTTGTAAGGTCTGTTGCATCTCGCGAACAATAGCGCCTGGTTTCTCTGGCTCGGGATAGAAACGCTGCCCGTTCTCAATCGTATAGCGAAATTGCCGCAAATCGTTCACGGAGTCATAACTGGAAATGGTCAAGACCTGTGCATGGAAAATCTCGCGAATCTCGTCGCCGACCAGATCGTAAATCGCTTGCATATCGAGTTGCGCGGCAAGCCCTTGCTGAATGCTGTTGATAATCTCCAGTTCGGCAGTGTGCTGCTGCTCGGCTTTGAAAAGGCGTTGCGTTTCATCAAACAAGCGCGCGTTTTCGAGCGCGGTACCCATGGACGACGCGACGGTTTGGACGAGGCGCACATCGGAATCGCCGAACGCATGCTCGCGCGTATAGTCTTCCACGATGATGGAGCCTTTCACCTGGTCGCCCGCGACTATCGGAACATTCAGCATGGATTTGGACTGATCGGTGCCTGGAATGATCCTGATTCCTAACTCGGCCTGGCGCTGTTCGATGTTCTCGTTGATGACGATCGGCTGACGCGTCTCGAGCATGATCTGCCACATCTTGCTACGCGGCGGCGCGGGAGGGATGCTCAAGCGGACGCCATGCTCGTATTCGTAGAGATAGTGGACGAGATTAGTCGCAGCATCATACCAGCGGATTCCGATTTCACCCGTGTGAAAGACCTCGCGCAGTTTGTCGCCGACGAGATCAACGATGGCTTGAAAGTCGAGTTTGGAAGCAAGCCCTGCCTGAATGCTGTTGATGACGGCGAGTTCGGCTTCGCGTTGTTTCAGTTCGAGCTGCAGGTCCCGTTTCAAACGCGACTGGTCTGCACGGGCCTCGGCTGTGCGCGAACGAGTCGGGGCAGCTTTACCGCGCTGCGGCTTGGCGCCGGATCGCTTGCGCTGTGAGGTCTGTTGGACATTGCTGTTCTTTTTGGTCATGTGGCTACCTCGCATTAGGGGCCAAGTTTCGCTCTCAACCTACTGCCACACTGATTTCCCTGGAGGCCTTTTCAGCCGATCACATGGGTAAGCAGTTGCCGTGTTGAGCGAAGCATCTCGGTCGTGCGTGGCAGAGATTCTTCGCCCACCTGCCCCCGCCAGGTGGTTCGGGGCTCAGAATGACAGAGAGCAGCGGCCAACTGCACAATGCTAGCTTCAGCCTCGCCGCACAGGACGGAATCAAGCGTGGGACAGGCCGCCAACAATTCGGCGGCGGCAAAAGTGGGCAGCGGGCCGGCCATCGTCATGTGAGCGCGCACGCCGGATTGCCGCAGCGTCGTGACGAGCGCCAGGCATTCCGGCACCCGGTCGGCAAAGAGAATCGAAAAGACGATCAGGCGCGGCTGCGCGCGTTGAGCCAGTGCGACGACTGCGCCCATGTCTTGATCAGAAAAGTGAGTCAGTTGCGCGCGCAAGCCCGCGCGTTGCAGCGCCGCCGCGAGCGTGCGAGCCTGCAAATGCTGCTGGCTCAGGTCTTCGAGCAAGAGAACGTCTATCAAAG
>CAYGWJ010000151.1:0-16737 GCA_964353405.1 uncultured Anaerolineae bacterium | reverse complement strand
GCGAGAGCTGGGTGCAGGCCAACGATCCAGCCAGCGCGGTCGCGTTTTGGTACAACGAGACGCCGCCGAACGATGTGCATCGCCAAGACTTGCTCAGTAACGCCTATACAGAAATCGGAGTGGGGATTGCCAAGGTCGGGTGGAAATATTGCTTTATAGTTCACTATGGCAGTCGTTGAGCTATTATAGAATCGCTTCTCGGAAAAAGCCGGGGTTGTGTTTTCTTTAGACTAGTCAATGCCCAACTCACTCAAAGACCTACTGATCGGCTCTCCCCTACCCACCCACCAACTGGCAGAAAAGCGGTTGAACAAGATACGCGCCCTGGCCACTTTTTCGCCGGACGCGCTCTCGTCCATCGCCTATGCCAACGAAGAAATCTACCTCGGCCTGGTCGTAGCCGGGAGCGCGGGGCTGCTGCTGGCCTGGCCGATTGGGTTGGCCATCGCGGCTCTGCTCACCGTCGTCGCCGTGTCCTATTTCCAGACTGTCCACGGTTATCCGTCCGGCGGCGGATCGTGGATCGTCGCCCGCTCGAACCTGGGAACTGGCGCAGGATTGGTGGCGGCGGCGGCATTGCTGATTGACTATTTGCTCACGGCGGCGGTGAGCCTGACGGCCGGCGTGGCGGCGATTGCCTCGGCCTTTCCCGTCTTGTGGCCCTATCGCATCACGCTGGCGCTGGCGCTGCTGGTCCTCATCATGCTGATCAATCAAAAGCGCGCGGCGGGATCATTCCCGCCGGGAACGGTCACTATTTCATCGCCGATTTTGGGAACCGCTGAGCCTGAATTCCACACGCAGTAGCGGCTTGTATGATGCTTCGCGCCATGACTCGCCTCTTGACGGCTGACACACAGGAGGCACCATCAGGCGTCTAGAGAATCGGGTGACCGGGCATTCGGATGCCCCGTGAGGTTGCCTGATCCAGCAGTGGGCGAAAACTAGATGAGTACCGAAGAAGACCGAACCACCATATTGCGGCGCACAACAGAATATCGGCCGCCTCGCTCGTGGCGGACCTGGCTGATTGGCCGCCCCTTGCCGACCGCCGATGCTCCGCATCAGACCGTTGGCAAGGTGATTGGTCTGGCCGTGTTTGCCGCCGACGCGCTTTCTTCCATTGCCTACGCCCCCCAGGAAATGTTGGTCATCCTGGCCGCCGCCGGGACAGCGGGCTTTAGCTACGCCTTTCCCATCTCAGTGGTCGTTACCATCCTCCTGGCGATCGTCACTGTCTCCTATCAGCAGACCATCCAGGCGTATCCGGGCGGGGGTGGAGCCTACATCGTGGCCCGCGACAACCTGGGAGAAGTCGCCGCCCAGACGGCCGGCGCCGCGCTGCTCACGGATTACGTCCTGCTGGCAGCGGTGGCGGTCTCTTCGGGCGTGGCGCAAATTGTCTCGGCGTATCCTGTCCTTTTCCCCTACCGGGTGATCTTGGGCGTTGGGATGGTGTTTCTCATCATGCTGGCCAACCTGCGCGGCGTAAAAGAGTCGGGCACGACCTTTGCCATCCCCACTTATTTTTTCCTGGTGATGACGTACCTCACCGTTGGCGTGGCTTTCTTCCGCTACCTGACAGGGACGCTCGGCGGCGTGGTGGACCCTCCTCCCCTGGAGATGGTGAGTGTCGCGCAGCCGGTGACGCTGTTCCTGATCCTGCGCGCCTTTTCCAACGGCACCACGGCTCTCACCGGGGTAGAGTGCATCTCCAATGGTGTCACAGCTTTCAAGGAGCCGCGCAGCTACAATGCGCGGATCACCATGGTCTGGATGTCGCTCATCCTAGGGAGCCTCTTCCTGGGGATCACTTTCCTGCTCGGTCAGATCGGCGCGCTGCCTTCGGAAGAGGAGACGGTGATCTCACAACTGGCGCGCACGGCCTACGGGGGACGGGGCCTTTTGTACCTGGGCACCATCACCGCGACGACAATCATTCTGATCCTGGCGACCAATACTGCCTTCGCTGACTTTCCCCGCCTGGGTGCTCTGCACGCAGGGGATGGCTTTCTGCCCCGGCAACTCACCTTCCGAGGCAGCCGGCTGGTCTACTCGCAGGGTATCGTGGCCTTGGCCGTGATTGCTTCGCTGTTGATCGTAATCTTTCGCGCCAGCGTGACGGCCCTTGTCCCCCTATGGGCGATTGGGGTATTCCTCTCCTTCACACTCTCGCAGGTGGGCATGGCGCGCCGCTGGTGGAAGGTCGGGCACCTGGCGACTGGGCAGGAGGTGCGCGAGCGCGGCTCTACCCTGCGCTACGAGTCCGGCTGGATGTTCAAGATGGTCGTCAATGGCTTTGGCGCCGTCTGCACGGCAGTGGTCACGCTCGTCTTTGCAATCACCAAGTTTCGCGATGGGGCGTGGATCGTGGTTCTGCTCACGCCCGCGCTGGTGGCCGGCTTCTTTGCCATCCATCGCCACTACCGTGACTTGGCGGCGCATCTCTCGTTGGAGCATTATGACACCCCGCCGCACATCGCGCGCCACCGTGTGATTCTGTTCGCCAGCGGGGTGCACCAAGGCACGCTGGCGGCGCTGCGCTACGCTCGCCTGCTCTCCGACGACGTCACAGCCGTGCACGTCTCGATTGACCCCGCTGAGGCCGAGAATGTGCGGCGCAAGTGGGAAATGTGGGGAGAGGGAGTACGGCTGGTCATTCTGGACTCTCCCTATCGGCTACTGGTAGAGCCACTGCTAGAGTACATTGAAGAGATCACGGCCCAACGCCAGCCCAACGAGACCATTACCATTGTGGTGCCGCAGTTTGTGCCGCGCCGCTGGTGGCACAATCTGCTTCATGCCCAGGCGGCCACGTGGTTGCGCCTGGCATTATTGTTCAAACCAGGGATCGTGATTACCGATGTGCCGTATCAGATAGATTAAGTGGAGATTCCAATGAAAGTGATTGTCGTCGGCTGTGGCCGGGTGGGCGCAGCCCTAGCCTACCAATTGCACAGGAAGGGGCATCAGGTGACGGTGATTGACCAGGGCGACTCTGCCTTTGACAACCTGTCACCGGATTTTCACGGTCGCACGGTCGAGGGCGAGGTGCTGGACCGAGAGGTGCTGCGCCGCGCCGGGATTGAACAGGCCGACGGCTTGGCGGCTGTGACCAACTCCGACTCCATCAACGCCATAATCGCCCACGTGGCCCGTATGGTGTATCACGTTCCCAATGTGGTCGTGCGCAATTACGAGCCGCGTTGGCGACCGCTGCAGGAGGCCTTTGGCCTGCAGGTGGTCAGTTCCACGAGTTGGGGCGCACAACGCATCGAAGAATTGCTCTCCGGCGCCTCCATGCGTACCGTGTTTTCGGCCGGCAACGCCGAGGTAGAAATCTATGAACTTGTGGTGCCCGAAGCCTGGCACGGCCGCAGTCTGCAAGAGCTGCTTCCCCAAGGCCAGTGCCTGGCTGTGGCGCTTACCCGTGCCGGTCGCGCGGTATTGCCTTCCTATGATCTCTGCCTTGAATCAGGCGACATGCTCTACCTGAGTGCCACCCTGGAAGGCATCGAATCAGTACACCGCCGGCTGGATTTGCGGTGGGAGGGCTAATATGTTTGTCTTGATCGCTGGCGGCGGACCGACGGGAGCACAGTTGGCTTCCCTCCTCTTTATGCAGGAACACCAAGTGCGCCTGGTGGAAGACCGGCGCGAAGTGCTTTCGCGCATCCACCGCGAGTTGCCCACCGAGGTGATCTACGAGGGCAACGCGACCGACCTGCAGGTGCTCGAGCAAGCCGGGATCCGCCAGGCGCAGGTGCTGGTTGCCTGCACCGCCAACGATGCCGATAACCTGGTGCTGTGCTTTTTGGCCCACACACTCTACGCAGTGCCACGCATCATTGGCCGGATTAACAATCCGAATCACGCCTGGCTTTTCGATCAGAAATTCCATGTGGATGTGGCGCTCAACGAGGCCACCATTCTGGCCCATTTGATCGAAGAAGAAATGTCACTGGGCGACATGATGACTTTGCTCAAACTGCGGCGGGGTGAGTATTCCCTGATAGAGGTGAGAATCCCGGTGGGGGCTGAAGCGGTAGGCGTGGCCATCAAGGATCTGGCTCTGCCCGACCCCTGTGTGATTGCCGCCATCATCCGCCAGAGTAGAATGGTGTTGCCACGTGGAGCAACAACCCTGGAAGTGGGAGATGAGGTGTTGGCGGTGACAGACCACCAGGGAGCAGAGCAACTCGCCACTTTGTTCGCCCCACCAGGGTAGACAGGGTCGCCCACTGGTGGCAAAGCCTGCTGCACAACCAGACGGCCTGGCTGCTCAAGGCTGCTCTGCTTTACAACCGGCGGCATTTCGGTTTGCCGCGCGTGATCATTGATGTGCCGCATTACCTGCGGCGATAAGCAAGAGGCCTCAGTCAGACAGCCGCTTCGTGTCAGGAAGCCGGGCAAGGGGTCGAGGATCAAGAACGGGGCGCAGGTTTCCCTGCGCCCCGCGTCTTTCGAACCGTATTGGGATACCGCCCCACTAATCACTGCTCACTAACCACTGAGCACTGATCTCACTTGGGCGCGTTTTCCTTCAGGACATCGTTCGACTTTTTGACTGCGGCATCCAAGAGCGCCTTGACATCAGCCTTCGGGTCGGTGAGGACCTTGCTCATGACGTCCGTGTCAATCAGCGCGCGGACCGGATCATAGCCTGCGACGGGCGACTCGATCATCGCGTACTTGGCCCAATCGAACATCTTGGCGTACGAATCGGCTACCGGGCCGTACAGAACCAGCGCGATGCCCAATTGGATCGGGACGGAAAGCAATGAATACCAGACCGTCACCGCCAGCGAGTGCCACATCTCGGGATCGTTAAAGGCCCGGATATAGTAGTTGAATCCCCAGGCACAGCCTGTGCCTTCTTCAAACTTGATCCTGTAATTGGTGCAGAGGCTGATGCCCAGTCCATAGAACACCGGGATGAACTCAAAGGCAGCCAGGATGCCAAAGGCGGGCAGCAAAAAGAGATACCCCAACCCGGCTTCCTGAATCTTGCGCAGGCGGCGCCCGGTGAAAAGCGTGGGGCGCTTGGGCGGGGTTATGGCATGGCAAGTTGAGGACATCAAATACACCTCCTGACCTTCAACACCAACCAGAGGAGATTTCGGTCACGAGCTACGTGCAATCTGCAGGATTGTCTAACGGGACATTTGGAGAGCATTAACGACCGTTAAAATTTCGCCGCGAATGACCCGGTTCGATGGTCAGCAGCGCGTCTTTTATCACGAAAATCGAATTGCGTGGTAGAATCCAAAATGGCAGAACACAGATCGCAAGATGCTGGCTATGAACTGGTCATGCCCGATAACTCTTATTTGTTGCTCTCGGAAGCCATTCGCCTGGGTATTCCATCCGACCGCGTGCACGAATTCCTCGCGGCGAGTCTGTCCAACGTCCGCTCGCCGTGGGGCATTCCGGGCATGGAGGTGCTGGTCGCCCGGTTGGATGCTGCGGCAAAAAAAGACAAGCGCTGGCTGCTCTTGGGCGATTTCGACGCCGACGGCACTACGGCGACCGCCGTGCTGTTCGCCACTCTTGTCCGCCGGATGCCATCGGCTCGACGATACAATCCCTGGTTCCGCGAAGGCTATGGCCCAAGTCGCGCAGGTCGAGCGCTTCGCCGCAAAAGGGATCGAGGTTATCGTCACGATTGACAACGGCATCACCGCGCACACCGCCGTCGAGCGAACCGTGGAACTGGGCGTCGAGACGCTCATCATAGACCATCACCTGCCGCGCTCGGACATCGGCGCCCCGCACACGACGTACCTTGACCCGCCCGATAATGTCTTGTCCGCATCGCAAGTGGGGTATCTCGTGGCGCAGGCCTTGCGCGAAACATGGTGGGGCGAAGCAGGTCACGACGATGGGGCGCTGGCCCTCGCCGCGGTCGGCGCGCAGATGGACTGGATGCCGCTCAACGTCGCAGAGAATCGCGGCTGGATCGCTCACGCGCAGCGCATCATCAACGCTGCCGCGTACCCGCCGTGACTTGTTTCTCTTCGGCGCGCGCTCGGCGAAGAGCACTCCTCTAGCAAGCTGTCGGAGAACCCCGTAGCATAGGGCCTTGTGCCCGTCGTTTTCACGCCCACAAGGGGCTAAACTACGTCTCTCCGACAGGCTGCTAGCGAATTGCTCAGCCTCGGCGCGCCGCTCAACCTGGGTAAGCGGCTCAAGAGCATTGACCCCCATCTCGTCGTCGAGCTGCTTTTGCCGGACACGCCGGATGCCCGCCGGGACGAACTCGCTGCG
The DNA here is from genome assembly GCA_964353405.1 of uncultured Anaerolineae bacterium. Lineage (GTDB taxonomy): Bacteria > Chloroflexota > Anaerolineae > Fen-1058 > Fen-1058 > JBGLNJ01. The sequence goes on along the minus strand of CAYGWJ010000151.1, from coordinate 10,470 downwards.
CACCTCGTGTCCGAGCGCAAGCGCGTAGAGCAATTGGAGCGCGACGTGTACGAGCGTGTGATGTCTGAAGCGGATGGCTTGCGAAGCGGGCCTGGGGTGTTGATCCATCCCGTCGAGTCGCCCGACGACGACCTGGCCGAACTGGAAGGGCCGCTGGCGAGCAAGCTGACCTACGCGACCGGCCGGCCTACGCTCGCGCTGAGACATTACCCTGATTTGGTCGCCTTTTCCGGTCGTGCGGCTGGAACGTTTTCGTTCGCATCCTTCATCGGCGATGCGGGCTTGCGCCGTGTGGTGATGAACATGGGTGGCCACGCCAAAGCGATGGGCGGCGCATTCAAGCTGGAGCGCCTGGACGATTTCATCGTCGCCGTGCGGGCGTGGGAAAAGTCCACGCAAGATCAAGCCATCTGGGCAGACACGACCGAGCCAGGCGTGCCGGCGTACCCTCTAACCAAACTCTCGCCGCAAATCGCCTACATGCTTGCTTGCGGGCTGGGGCCGTTCGGGCATCACTTCCGCCGACCGGCCTACCGCGCGACTTTAGCAGTCCGTGATGGCTGTGTATACGGCCAAGATGTCATCGTCCATACAAACGTCGCCCTGCCCGACGGCACGCATCAAGTAACCTTCACCTTCGACGAAACACAGTGCGATGGAGAGTTGGTCGGGATCAACGTGCTTTCCGTTTGAGATGTAGAATTTGATCCCTCTTGCCAGAACGCAAGGGTTGTGCTAAACTATCGTCCGAATGGCGACGTCGCCAAGTGGTAAGGCAAGGGTCTGCAAAACCCTCATTCCCGGGTTCAAATCCCGGCGTCGCCTTGGATCACAAAAGGCCCATGAGTATTGGGCCTTTTGGTTTTCCATACTTGATCATCCAAATCAACATCACGATCTGAGCAAATCCACACAGCGAGCCACTTGTTCTTGGTTTTGGCATCCGCGCCGGGCGCATAAATGCCAAGTCAACCGGCCAAAAGGCGCCCGCATCTGATACTTGACCAAATCAGCGGAATGAGTAGAATCATCTACAAAAGATCAGATGTTGCTTTGATCCTAAAGCCTTTGACTTGCGAGGAGTGAATGGAGCCCTGCAACTCTTCCAAGCGTATGTCGAGGGAGCATCGAGATGAGCAAATCGAAGAAAACCCAAACACCCAAGATTGATCCGCGCGTGATGACCCGCTCGCGCCTCGATACGCTATTTGAGAGGCAGGCGCGGGGTGAACTCGATCTCGATGGGCTAGAAGTGGGTGTGCGCGCGTTGATGACAGAGGTCGGCCAGCCGGCAGCGCTCGACGCGCTGGTCAAGCGAATGGAAGGGACGCCCGAAGGCGAGCGCGAAACGCTCATGTCGCTGCTGCCGCGCCTAAAAAGCCGCGAGGTGATTGACTATCTCTGGCAGCAGGTCAAAAAGCGCGGCCGGCTTTCGCTCGACGCCAAGATGACGGTATTGGTCATTCTCAAAGAGATGGGCGAGGAAGTGGACCTGCGCGATCCGAGCCTGTATTTCTCGCCGCGCGACATCAGGCCCGGCGATATCAAAGCGGCGGAGGATTTGTTCCGCACCGGCATGCGCGGCCTGGCGCGCTCCCTGCGCGAATCGCGCGATCCGGCCGAAGTGGAAGCCTTTATGCACCGCATTAACCAGATGCCGGAACAGGCGATTGACGGCACGGGGATTTTGATCGAGTACATCAAGACCGGCGAAGAAGGAGCCACCGACCTGGAGGCGGATTTTCTTTACGCGCTGGCGAACACCACTCCCTTTCCGGAAGTGCAGCAGAAGGCCGAGCGCGCGCTGGAGCGCCTGGCCGCGCGCGGCGTCAAGCCGGTCACTCGCGCCATCCTCGACCTCGGGCAAGATCGCTTCTATGCTGCGTATTCAACCGATCCGAATCATCCCTGGCAGCAAGGTGTGACTGTGGCCTGGGAGCGCGCCGGCGGCGTGATTCAGGCGCTGGTCTTTTTGCTCGATTTTGGCGTGCCGTGGCGCGGCGCGCTCAAAGATGCTTTCGCCACTCATGGCATGACGCCTCAAGAGTTCCAGCGCCAGCTGGTGGACAAGGCCGAACGCAGGATGGACTTGCACATGTACCGCATCAGCCTGGCGCGCGCCCAGGCTATCATTGCCTCTGCGGTCGAGGCCAATCGCCGGTACAACATTGCGTTTTCCAAAGATTATAACAAGGCGCGCCATCTGATCGAGCGCTGGGTGCTGTACCCACCGGCGGAAGCTCTTGCGGAGGATTCCACGCAGGATGAGCTGGGTGACTTGCCCCTGACTCCGGATCGCAGCGGTAAGCCGTTGATGCTTGACCTGCGCGATCTTCCGCGCAGCGAGACCGCGAAACACTGGTTCGCGCAGCAAGCTGCCGAGGCGAGTGACGAGGAAGAACTCGAGCTGAGCACCCCAGACAGCTTTTACAGCTTTGAGGATGTGATAGAGAATGTGCGCAACATCCATGCGGACCAAAGCCCGGCTTGGTGGGAGTACGAGTGGGTCCGTGACTATTTGGCGAGTTTGAACCCTGATCCAGATTTTCTGGAACGCTTTGATGAGGATTTCGACTATATCGTTGGCGAATGGTGGACGCTGAGAGACTGGTTCGAGTATCTCGACGCGGGGAACGAGATTCATTCGGTCACAGACCTGCGCGGCTTTCACCTTGCGGAATACTTGCGAGAAGAGGCAGATGAGGATGACGATCAGGGCCGGTCGCGCGCGGAAACCGTTCGCGACTTTATCACGCACCTCGCACAGCGTAGCCTCATCCCTTCCGAGCTGCTTTTCCTATCCGAGCTGTCACAGATGCTCGCGCTGCCGGACCAGGTGACGTTACCGGCTCGTCCTGAGCCACGGGGCGGAGAAATCGCCTTTTGGTTCCGAGCATTTGGCGCGGATGAACACGATGAACCCTTCACCTACAACGAGTGGTGGATGGTGTTGGTGCTGGAGAGCAAATTCAAGGGAGACCGAGCCAAGTGCCGGCGCGCGACGCAAGGCAAGCCGGATGCGGCGGCCAAGCTGGCGCTCCTCGACCAACTCGAACGCCGGCTAGTCCAATATGCTGAATACCTTGACGAACTTGACTATGAGCGACCGCCGAAGCCTGAGGACTATGCACGCGCCGAGCGTTGGTTCGACCGCGAATCGGTGAACGACACACGCGCGTGGTAAAAAGGCAGAGTTTCTCCATGTTACCTATCGTCAAACAGTTTGACCCGTTGACCCGTGACCAGATTCTGGCGATTCGCCCAGGCATGTGGGGTGATTCCGAGCTCTTGGACGTGCTCAAGTATTTCGAGACAGAGAAACAAGACCGCGATCGCGCCATGGCGGTCGCCGAGTTGATCCTGCGTTCGCCTCAAGTGAGCGACGTAGATTACGGCTGGCTATATGTGGCACTACCCACCTACAGGCGGCCCCCTTGCATTGCCTCCAACAAAGCTAATCCCTTATGCGTTGGGTCATTCGCAACAGCTTGCGCAATGGCTTTTGCCTGAGTTTGAGCTTCAGCGCGCACAGCCGCCTCATCTGCAGTGAGCACCTGGTAATCACGCACCAGGATTCGCCCGGCCACCATGACCGTCTTGACTTCGTGTCCGCTCCCACTATAGACCAGGTTGGGCACAATATTCCTCACGGGCGCATCCAGCACGGGCGATAGATTGAGCGCGGTCAAATCCACCAGGATCAGGTCGGCTTGTTTGCCAGCCTCCAAGGAGCCAATCTGGTCGCCCAAGCCAATCGCCTGCGCACCCTCGATCGTCGCCATGCGGAGCACCTCCCAGGCCGGCAGGATGGTTGGATCACGATACTTGACCTTGTTGAACAGCGCCGTCAGTTTCATCTCATTAAAGATGTTGTTGCAATTGTTTCCGCACGCCTGGTCCGACCCCAATGCTACCCGACCGCCGGCGGCGCGAAAGACGCGCGAGGGAGGAACGATGCCATCGATGATGCCGATGCTCCCGGAGCAAAGCGCCATCCGTGCGCCGCGTTGGGCGATGAGCGTCGCTTCTTCATCGGTCGCTTCGGTGAGGTGCACCGCCAGCAGTTGTCCGTCCAGATAGCCTAGTTCGTCAAGATACGCGGGTGTGCGTTTGCCATAGCGCTTGAGCATCTGGTCAATTTCGCGGTCGCCCTGGGCCACGTGCATGTGAATCATCAGCCCTTCGCGATCGGCGAGCCGCTTGACCTGGAGCAATTGGTCTTGAGGCAACATGTCGGGCGCCTGCGGCCCGAACATGACGGTGATTCTGCCTTCGGCGGCGCCGTGCCATTCGCGAGCAAAACTCACAGCGGCGTCTATAGCGGCCAGGCCTCCGGTGACGTCGAATGGATAAAGGTCGCCCACTTTCCAACCGGCCATGCCGCCAGGCGGCAATGCATTGATCGTCGGCGTGAGCCGTGCACGAACGCCGGTTTGCAGAAATACGTGCGCCCAACCGGGCACCGGTCGAGCATAGTCTCCCATCGTCGTCGTCCCCGCTTTGAGCGCTTCGAGGACGTTGAGCTTGACGCCGGCCAACGCGGCCTCCGGCGTCATGTGACGCATATAAGGGGCCAACGCCTTTTGCATCCAGTGGCTCACATCTTGGGCCACGCCGCGCACAATCGCATCCGGCGTGTGCATATGCGCATCTATCAGGCCGGGCAGCACGGCGCAGTTGCTCGCGTCAATCCCATCGTCAGCCTGAAAGCGAGCCTCGAGCTCTGAGGTTGAGCCGACGGCAACGATGAGGCCACCCCGGATAGCCACCGCGCCATCGGCCAGGTAGCCCACACCCTCGCCTTGCATCGTAAACAAGTTGGCGTGCGTGACAAGTGTGTCAATGTGTTCAGACATGATTCAACTCCTTTCAAGGTTTCCAGAGCCGAGGCGCTTGGCGCGGGATAGCGGCCAACAAGTGGTAAACACTCTGTCCACTTGCTCGCGCCATTTCCGCGGCAGTAATTTCCTCATCTGATTGTCTACCCAAGAGTACGGCTGGATCGCCAATGGCGACCTCTGGCAAGCCGGTGGCATCAACGATTGTGCTGTTGGCTGTAACTGAAATTACAGGACAGCGCCGGCCGCGGATCAACACCTGGCCCGAATGGCTCATCGAAGCAGGATAGCCGTCTGCCCATCCTATTGCCAACGTCGCAATACCCATGTCAGACGTCAGAGGCGGATTGCGGCCATACCCAATGGACTCGCCTCTGCTGACGACCTTACTATAGGCCACTCGAGTCTTCCACGTGACGATCGGTTGCAGGTCGGCTCGCTGCACCAGGTTCATATTCATTCGATCTCGTTCGCTGGGTTCCAGTCCGAGCAGCATGATGCCTGGCCTGACCATGTCCAGATAACTCTCACGCAGAGAAAGGATGCCGTTGCTCGAGGCGATGCTCAGCCGCAATCCCCCCGACTCGGGCAATCGGCGGCGAACGTCAACCAACCGCTGCACCTGAGTCCAATCGCGCTCCGGGTCTTCGGTCAGCGTGCTGAACAGGCCCTCGATTTCCAGGCCAGGCTGTTGGGCGACTTGGAAAACAAAATCTCGGGCCGATTGAAATGGCACACCGATCCTGCCCAAGCCAGTATCCACTTTGATCCATATGCGCACACGCCGATGGATCGCCTGAGCGCGCCGTGATAGCAAACGGGCTGCATCGAGCGTGAAAACCGATGGCGAAAGATCGTACTGAAAGATCGCATCCACGTCGGGCGGGGTGAAATAGGTGAGGCAGAGAATAGTGCCTGCGATGCCACTGGCCCGAAGCTCGACGCCCTCCGCGACGCTGCCGACGCCAAAAGCATCTACACCGGCCTGGGATAGCGCTTGCGCCATCCCTACCGCGCCAGCGCCATAAGCATTCGTTTTGACAATCGCCATGATCCACGCCGTGCCGACCAGCGCTCGGATACCGGCAAGGTTGTGAAGCAAGCACGGACGATCCAGCTCGAGCCAGCTCAGGGGAAAATCCAGCGTGGTCAGATTCTGCTCACTCATTTTCTTGCCCATGCTCCTTCACACAGGTATTCTACTCTCTTTCTGGAGTTTGTAGCACGAGAGGGTGAACCAACCTTAAACATTTGATCCAATGAAGCATGTTATAATTCGGCTGCGCATTCATAACCACGAATCGGAGGTGACGATATGCAGGTTGATTGGGTATTTGTCAACGGTAACATACACACGCTGGATGCCAGCAGACCGCGTGTTCAAGCGCTGGCTGTCATGGGCAACCGGGTAATTGCCACGGGCGGCGATGCCGACCTGCTCGCGCAAGAGGCCACGGCGGCCAAAACGATCAACCTGCAAGGTCGAACCGTTGTGCCGGGCTTTACCGATTCGCACCTGCACTTTTTGTCATACGGTCTCAGCTTGAGGCAAATTGACCTGACTGAAACTCTCACGTTGGAACACGCCCTGGCCCGTGTGGCGGCGCGCGCTGCCGGGACTCCCGTCGGTCACTGGCTGCAAGGGCGCGGATGGGATCACACGCTGTGGGCCGGCGGCGCGTTTCCCACTCGCCATGACCTGGATCGCATCGCGCTCAACCATCCGGTATTTCTGCAACGCAAGTGCGGACACATCGGCTGGGCCAACTCGCTCGCGCTGCAACTAGCGGGCATCACTGGCGAAACGCCTGATCCACCCGGCGGCGCGCTTGAACGCGACACGGCGACCGGTCAGCCTACCGGCATTCTCAAAGAGCGCGCGATGGAGTTGATGTTCAGGCTGCTCCAGGAGCCTTGTGTGGATGAAGCTGTGGACGCGATCAAGACCGGCATGACCAACGCGCACAAGGTGGGCCTGGTCGGCGTTCACACCATGGAAGGCACAGTGTCGCTGCGCGCCTTTCAGCACTTGCGCGCCACACATGAACTCAAGCTGCGCGTGTTGATGCAGATTCCCGAAGAGAACCTCGATGCCGCGATCCATCTCGGCCTGCAGTCCGGCCTGGGCGACGAGCGATTGCGCATCGGCGGGGTAAAATTGTTCTCCGACGGATCGCTGGGCGGGCGCACGGCTCACATGCTCGAGCCTTACAACGGCGAACCGGACAACACTGGCATTCCAGTCGCTACCTCCGAGCATCTGCGCGAGACCGTCCGCCGAGCCAGCCGGGCGGGCATCGCTTCATTCGTCCACGCGATCGGCGATCGAGCCAACCGCGAGGTCTTGAACGCCATAGAAGCGAGCCGCCAGGCTGGCGAAGGATTGAGCCTGCGCCATCGCATCGAGCACGTCCAGATACTCCATCCCAGCGACATGCCTCGCCTGAACAAGCTGGGCGTCGTCGCCTCGATGCAGCCCATCCACTGCACACAAGATATGCACATGGCCGATGCGAGCTGGGGAGCACGCAGTGCGGGCGCTTATGCCTGGCGTAGCCTGCTGGATAACGGCGCAGTCCTGGCGTTTGGCTCTGATTCGCCTGTGGAAGACCTCAACGTGATGAAGGGCATTCACGCGGCCGTCACTCGCCGCCGCGCCGATGGTTCTCCCGGTCCTAACGGTTGGTATCCTGAGCAACGGATCAGTGTATCCGAAGCCGTGTATGCCTACACAGGCGGCGCTGCGTACGGAAGCGGCGAAGAGGCGATCAAGGGCACACTGGCGCCGGGCAAACTGGCCGATTTAGTTGTGTTATCTCATGACATTTTTTCGATTGATCCGATGGACATTCTTGGAACTCGAGTGGTCGCCACGATGTTTGATGGCGAGTTTGTCTATGCTCAAGACCTGGAATAGCCACACCAGGTTGGGTCACGCTTCCACACCACTTGACCGCCGACGAGAGTCATGTCCGCCTGAATGTCCTTGATTTCTTCTTCGCGCACGCCGAAATAGTCGCGATCCAAGACAACCATGTCGGCAAGCTTGTTCACTGCAATAGTGCCCTTGAGTTTCTCTTCGCGCGTTAACCAGGTGCTGGCGATGGTGTAGGCGCGCAGCGCCTCCTCGCGGCTGATGGCCTGGTCCGGCGCGACCAGATGTCCCAGGTTGTTCCTGCGCGTGACCAGCGTGTAGAGTGCAATGAATGGATTGGCCGACACCGTGCTGGGAATATCGGAACTCGCGGTGAGGACGACGCCGTGATTCAGATACTTGCGAGCTGGCTTGTAGTTTTGCGCGCGCCGCTCGCCCACATCGCGAAAGATCATGTCGCCTTCCCAGTAGATGAACGTCGGCTGGATGACGGCGGCAATCTTGAATCGCGCCATTTGATCCAGGGCGCGGGGCGTAGGAAAGTAGGCGTGGATGATGCTGTGACGAGCATCAGGCCAGGGCACCTCGCGCGCCACTTGCGCTAACGCATCCACCGTCATGTCTTGCGAACGGTCGCCACAGCAGTGTATGCCCACATCCCAGTTCAGTTCCTGAGCCGCGCGAAAGTGACGGAGCAATTTGTCCGTGTCCAAGCGGTTATAGTTTTTGACTATTGTCTCGCCCTCAAACGGCTCGTACATGTAAGCGGTGTGCGAACTGGTGCCGCCGTCAATCCCCATCTTGAGTCCCACCAGGCGCAGCCACTCGTCGCCCCACCCGCTCGCAAGGCCCAACTCGCGCGCGCGCGAATCCAGTTGCTCTTCCGTCTCTTCTTCTCGAAAGCCGTGCCAGCTTGGCATCAGCCCCGTTCGCACAGAAAGCATCCCCGCTTGATGCGCCGCTTGATAAGCGCGTATCTCCCAGGGATAGAGACCGGGGTCAATCACACTCGTGATGCCAAAGTGATTCATCTCCTCACAGCCTGATTTGATGGCTTGCTGCATCTGCTCGTGAGTGGGCTGGGGCACGAGCTGGCGCGCGAGCAATTTTGCCCTGGCGCGCAAGAGGCCATTGGGTTCGCCATCCGCATCGCGCTCGATCTTGCCGTTGGCGGGATCAGGCGTGTGGCAGTCAATCCCCGCCAGCCGCAGCGCATAGCTATTGACAAGATCCATGTTGAAAAAGCGCATCAGGATGACGGGATGTTCGGACGTGGCTGCGTCAATGTCATGACGAGTGGGCAGCCGCTCGTGAGTAAAATTGTTCTCGTTCCAGCCTTGTCCGATGATCCACACGCCAGGCGGCGTGAGCCTGGCTCGCTCGCGCACGAGTTCCATCATCTCTTCCGGCGATTTGCACTCGTCCAAACGGATCATCGTCAGCTTGATGCCGACCTCCATCAAGTGATTGTGGCCGTCGAAGAGACCGGGCAGGACGGTGCGACCACCGAGATCAATCCTGTGCGTGCAGGGACCGGCCAGCTTTTCAATCTCCGCCGTGCTGCCGAGCGCCAGGAAGCGCCCATCCTTGATCGCCACGGCCTGGGCGACAGCGTTCTCGGCATCCATCGTGAAAATCCGGCCGTTGAGCGCAATCAGGTCAGGTACCAAGTCTCTGGTTTGCACGAATCCTTCCTACAAAGGACAGGGCAGCCATGCAAGATGACCGCCCTGTCTGCATCACGGTTGAAGGGACAGCAAACGCTTATCGGGTCGTCGTGCTGTGATAGATCAACGACTCGCGGCTGGTGAACCGGTGGCGTTGCCAGGTGATTTGGCCATTCTTGGCAGGTGCGAACATCGGGCCTTTGATGTCGGGCTTGACCATCGCGACATAGATGGGGTGCCAGAGGGGCACCAGCGCCACGTCGCTGATGAGGATCTTTTCGGCCTGCTGGTACATTGTGTTCCGCTTGGCCTCGTCGCCGATGACCGCGCCGGAGTCACATAGCAGCTGGTTAAAGTCTTTGTTGTACCACGTGTGACGGCCTGGCATGAGGGACATGTCAGTGGCGCCCTTTTCGCAGCCGCCCCACGGGCTGAGCAAGTTGCTGCCATCCACAAAGTCATACTCGTAAGGCACCAGGGCAAAGATAAAGTCACCCTTCTTGTTCTTCTTTTCAGCCCTGAGCTTTTCCATATACAGAGTATAGTCGAGGTTCTGAATCTCGATGGTGACGCCCAGGCTCTCCTTGAGCATGGCGCCGATCGCTTCGGCGGCGGCGGTCAGGGCTGGGGCGGCGTTACGCGTGTACATGGTCAGCTTGGGGAAGCCCTTGCCGCCGGGGAAGCCAGCGTCCGCCAGAAGCTGAGCGGCCAGCTTGGGATCATAGTTCTGGATGCCCTTGAGCGCGCCGACGCTCTCGCCCGGGAAGCCGGGCGGGTTCATCGCGTAGCCAGCTACGCCCTGGTACTTTAGCGGGCCTTCGATGAGTTTGTCGCGATCCACCGCGTGGCTAAAGGCCTGGCGCACTTGCAGCTTGTCGAACGGCTTGTTCCAGGTGTCGAAGAACAGATAGTAGGTCATAAAGTTGGGCCAGGAGATGAGCTGCTTCTTCAAGTCTGGATTGGCCATGATCTCGGCCATCGCGGAGGGAGGCAGGTCATTCTCATAGCCGCCGCCGATGGCATCCAACTCGCCGTTCTTGTAGGCGGCCCAGCGCGCGTCAGGCGTCATAAAGTAGACGGTGATCTTGTC
>CAYGWJ010000150.1:0-16286 GCA_964353405.1 uncultured Anaerolineae bacterium | reverse complement strand
AGGGTCTCTACCTCGCAAGGCAGAGATTCTTCGGCCTTCGGCCTCAGAATGACACTATGGCGCGAGTTTCTCTACCCTGGCATATCGCCACCCGGCGATATGAATTCTCGCAATGACAGAGAGGCTGAGTAGTTAGCGCATTGGAGTCAAGGCTTTAGCCGGTGTTTGCCCGCCTAAAGGCTCGACTCCGGCCTTGTCTAAACAGTATTGTCTTTAGGGGGTTCGTCATTCGATAGGGTGATGATTGACACTTGCAATTGAGCCATGCAATGGCATAATCGAGGGGTACGCATAACATAACTTAGGTGCACCATGTCATCCTCTGATCTGATTTTATTGCATGCTCCCAGTGTCTATGACTTTCGGGGCAAATCCATCTTGTATGGGCCGGTGAGCGACCTGGTTCCCTCGACGCCCGTATTCGAGATGTATCCCATCGGCTTTACGACCATCGCCGAGTATCTGGAGCGGCATGGGTTTCGCGTGCGCATCGTCAACCTGGCGGTGCGGATGCTCCAGGACCCACACTTTGACGTTGAGCGTTACCTCGCCAAGCTGAACCCGGCCGCCTTTGGCATTGACTTGCACTGGCTCCCTCACGCGCACGGCGCGATTGAAATCGCGCGCGTCGTCAAGCGGCTGCATCCGCGCACGCCCGTCATTTTTGGCGGCTTTTCTTCCACGTACTTTCATCTCAACATGATTCAGCGTCCCGAAGTGGATTACGTCGTGCGCGGCGATTCGACCGAAGGCCCAATGCTCGCGCTGAACCAGTACATCGTGTCGGGCGGTGCGGCGCACCCCACTCCGAACTCGGTCGAAGCGAACAAGCTTGCCGGCATCCCCAACCTGGTGTGGCGCGACGCCGAAGGCAATCCGCACGTGAACCCGCTCACCTACAGCCCGGACAATCTGGACGACATCTTGCTGGACTATTCCTACGTCCTCAAAGCCGTCGTCCGCTATCGCGATCTGGCGAGCTTTATCCCGTTCCACGCCTGGACGCGTTATCCCATCACGGCGGCGCTCAGCGTGCGTGGCTGCCGCTACAACTGTGCCACGTGCGGCGGCTCGGCGTGTGCTTACAACAACTTGCACAGTCGCAAGCGTCCTGCATATCGCAAACCGGAGGATTTGGCCAACGATATCCGCCGTGTGGGCCGCTTTAGCCAGGGGCCGGTCTTTATCCTGGGCGATATCCGCCAGGCGGGCGACGAGTACGCCGACCGTTTCCTCAATGCTATCGCCGGGTACAAAAAGCCGGTCTTGCTCGAGCTATTCGATTCGACGCCGCCCGGCTTTTTTAACAAGGTGGCGCGCGCGCTGCCCAACTTTACCCTCGAGATTTCGCTCGAGTCTCACGACGACCACGTGCGCCGCGCCTTTGGTCGCCCGTACACCACCGCCGCCATCGAGCGCAGCATGGACGAGGCGCTCGAAGCAGGCTGCCAGCGGCTCGACCTGTTTTTCATGACCGGCCTGCGCGAGCAGACGTATGATTCGGTCATGGGGACGGTGGATTACAGCGGCCAGCTTTTAAAGCGCTACGCGGCGGCAGGCGACACGCGCGTTATTCCCTTTATCTCGCCGCTCGCGCCTTTCGTGGACCCCGGTAGCCGCGCGTTTGAAGAGCCGGAGCGCTACGGCTATCGCCTGTTCTGCCGCACGCTGGAAGAGCATCGCCAGGCGCTGCTCGCGCCCAGTTGGAAGTATGTCTTGAATTACGAGACCGAATGGATGAACCGCGATGAAATTGTCGCGTCCACTTACGAGGCCGGGCGGCGCTTGAACCTTTTGAAGGCCGAGTACGGCGTGATCGAAGTGTCGGTGGCAAAAGCGACCGACAAGCGCATCGCCAAAGCGGTGGCGCTGAGCCAAGAGATTGACCGCGTCGTGGCCATCGCCGACCCCGAAGAGCGCCGCGCCCGGTTGCGCGCGCTCAAGCCAGAAGTGGACAATGCCAACCTCAGCACCGTCTGTGACAAGAGCGAGCTGGAAGTGCCGCTGCAACGCACCGGCGTCAACCCCTGGGACCTCCCAGGGGTCAACGTCCTTCAAGCCGCGCAGATCGTCGTCAACGAGTGGATCAAGGGGCTGGCGGGTGCCCCGCATAAAATCCCGCCAGTTCCTGCTAGTTCCCCTGAGTAGAGTCTCTTCAATTGCCAGGCAGCCGGTAACTCGGAGGAACTCGGGGGAAAATGCGCCATGAATATCCACTTGCAGAACGGCAGCTGCATCTGCATCGTCGGCGGCGGACCGTCCGGCAGTTTTGCCGCGCTTCATCTGCTCAAGCTGGCCCAGGAGCACGGCCTCCAGTTAGAGGTGCTGATCTTTGAACCCCGCGACGCCGCACGCCCTGGGCGCGAAAGCTGCAAAGGCTGCGCGGGCATCCTGTCCGCCAGCCTGGTGAGCAGTCTACAATCATTCGGGATCACACTTCCCCCAGAAGTCATCCAGGCCGAGTTGCGCGCTTACGTCGTCCACGTTTATGGACAGATCACGTCCATCGAGCAGCCCGACTCCCGGCGGCGCATCCTCAGCGTCTATCGCGGCGCCGGCCCGCGCCAGCACGCCGGCCCTTCTCTGGTCGGCCTGGATGGCTTTCTGCTTTCGCAAGCGTGTGAGCGCGGCGCCCAGTTGATTCCTCACCGGGTGCGCCAGGTCGAATGGGACCATGGCCCGGTGGCGCACACCGCACTCGCAAGTTATCGCGCCGACCTGCTGGTTCTGGCGACCGGCGTCAACAGCAAGCCGCCGCTCCATGCGTCCTTTGGCTACCAGTCGCCCGCTACGCTGACCATGTCACAGGACGAGACGTGGCGACCGCGCAACTGGCCCGATTACAAGGTGGCAGGATTCTTTGGCCATCCCCCGGAAGGATTGGTCTTCGGCGCCATCATTCCCAAGGGTCGCTATCTCAATGTCTCGCTACTGGGGAGGGGCCGCGCGACGGATGTGGTCCCCAGCTTTTACAAAGCACAAGAGCAGTCGCTCGGACGATTCTTTCCGAACGAGCCCGAAAGCCTGTGCAGTTGCACGCCGCGCATCGCCGTGCGCCCGGCCAAGACCTACTTTGGCGACCGGTGGGTGGCGGTGGGCGACGCGGGTGTATCCCGCCTCTACAAGGACGGTATTTACTCCGCCTTTCTCACTTCGGGCACGGCTATGCGGACGGCGATTGAAGAAGGCATCTCGAAGGAGGATTTTGCGCGCGACTATGCTCCGTTCTGCCGCCGGCTGGCCGGCGACAACGCCTATGGCGAGCTTTTGTTGAACCTTTCGCTGCTGGCCATGCGGAACCCGCTCATCGCGCGGGCGTGCATCGAATGCGTGCGCTCCGAATCGAGCCTGCCTTTGAGCCAGCGCATCTATTCGCGCGTCATGTGGGGCATGCTGACGGGCGACGATTCCTACCGTGAGCTGTTCTGGCTGGCGCTCAAGCCCAGGGGAGTGTGGAGCCTGTTCGGCCAGTTGATCGAGGCCATCAAGCGCCCCCCGGACAAGACAGATCCGGCTGAACCACTGTAAGTTTCGATCCGCCCAGAACACAAAGAGCACACAGCAAAACCCTGGCGTTCCTGTGGGCTCTGCGCGAACAAGAGAGGCAAACATGAGTAGCATCACCCGAGGCTGGAACTGGTGGGCGTATCTCTTTCGCGTCATCCACCGGCAGACGATTCCGGGCATCGAGCGATACGACGACGAGCTGATCGCCTTTATCGTCGAGACGCTCGACCTGCGGCCCGGCGACCGCTTGCTCGACCTGGGCTGCGGCAGCGGCATTCACGCGCTGCGGCTGGCCCGGCGTGGCATCCAGGTCGTAGGGCTGGACGTTGCGCCGAGCCTGGTCGAATACGCCACGGACCTGGTGGAAAAAGCCGGCGTGACCGGGGCGACCTTCGCCGTGGGCGATATGCGCAGTCCCCAGGTCGCACTCGGCCCGCTCGCTGCGCGCGGCTTTAAAGCCATCACGATCCTCGGCACCAGCTTTGGCTTTCTGGGCGAAGCGGCTGATCGTCAAGTGCTGGAGAACGCCGAGCGCCTGCTCATCCCCGGCGGACAGCTTTTGCTCGACCTGGCCGACCCGGCCTCGCTGATGCTCCCGCATGACAAATGGTGGTCGGAACTCGACGGCGGCTATATGCTGATGGAAGCCTGGTACGATCCGTCCACGTGCATCCACGAAGGCACGTTCCGCTATTTTGACCGCGAGGGCAGCTTGAACGTCAGCCCGGAGCCGGAGCGGATCCGCGTCTACTCGCTGCCTGAATTGACTGCGCTGTTGCGGAACGCCGGCGCCCCCTTGCGTGCCGCCTATGGCGACAAGACGCTCCCGCCCCGGCTCTACAGCGCAAACCAGCACGAGCGGATGATCGTCGTCGGGCGCAAGCCGCACCCGGAATTTGATGCGGCGCACGAACACTGAATCATCTTTCGGTTTCCAATGGACGATCCATTCTACCAGACTGTCCTCGCCCGGCAATTCCCGCAACTCGACCTGACCGGCTTTCGTCCGCTGGGCGAAGGCGGCGGCTGTAAGTTTTCGAGACCGATAGCGGGCTGGCCTGGCGCTTTCTTAAACCGTCCTCACCACAAGCCGGTCTCGACCTGGAAATCCGGCTTTTGCCGGAACTGGCCGGGGCGGTGTCGTTGCCCGTCCCGCGCTACGAATACATCTCGGATCCCACGGTCTCTCCGCGCTTTGTCGGCTACCGCAAGATAGAGGGCGTGCCATTCACGCGAGAGCGGCTGGCCGCGTGCCGCTCCGACCGGCCCCTGCAACAACTGGCGCAATTCCTCACTGACTTGCACCGCTTCCCCGCCGAACGGGCACAAGCCCTTGGAGCGCCGACGCTCTTGCCGGACGAGTGCCACGCCGACTGGGCGCAGTGGGGCGAGCGCGTCGGCACACACGTCTTCCCGCTGCTCAGTGAACGGCAACGAGCCTGGGCCGAGCGCACGCTCGCCGACCGGCTGAACGATAATGTCATGACAGATTACACTCCCGCGCTCACGCATGGCGATCTATGGGCCGAGCATATCCTGTTCGACCCGGAGCGCGAGGAACTGACCGGCGTGATTGATTTTGCCCCTGGGACTTCCCAGGGGTTGAATCTGCCCGCCTCGCCGATCCGGCCGGTGACTGGGTCGCGCTGTGGCTCGACCACGAAGAAAGAACCATCGAACGGCTGCTCGCTCACTATGCAGGCCCGGTCAACGCGACCCTCCGCCATCGAATGCTGCGAGCAGCGAACTATGTGCCGCTTCACGAAATCTTGTGCGGTGCGCTGTACGACGACCGCGCGTCGTGGCGGGCCGGTTGGGAACGGCTCAATCAAAGGGTGGGCTAACCGGACCATCCGGCTATCGCACTTACGCGCTTCGTGGTATGATTTGACTGCCTCTTGATTCTACGCTCAACCCTGCCATTGGACCGAACCGTGACGACTCTTGTCGGCGTGATCGCAGATACCCATGTTCCTCAACGTCTCAAGCACCTGCCCGCTGGAATTGACCGGGCGTTCGACGGCATATCGCTCATCCTGCACGCCGGGGACATTAACTGCCTGAGCGTCCTGGTCGAACTGGGCCGCATCGCGCCGGTGCTGGCCGTGACCGGTAACGCCGACCCGCCGTGGTGGAAGCTGCCGCGCAGCCGCGTCGTCGAGGTGGATGGCTGCCGCATCGGTCTGACGCACGGTCACGGCGGGTGGCGGCGCTACCTGGCCGACAAAGTGCGGGAGAAACTGGGGATCTGGGAGCAACCACGTTACCTGTGTTACGCCCGCGAGGCGTTTCAGGACGTGGACGTCATCATCACCGGTCACACACACCGCCCACACCTGGCCTATGTGGGGGGAGCGCTGTTGTTCAATCCTGGCGCCATCGCTCCGGATTATTACACCTTTCCCGGTCCGACTGTGGGCCTGCTGCACATTGAGGCCGGCGTCGCGCGAGCGGAAGTCGCTCCGGTGGGCTGGTGAGTGAAGCTGGACGACGCTCGATGACACTTGAAGTTTGAACTTGGTTGGTGTACAATCTCACGCTAATCGGTGGCAGCAAGGAGACGCTCCATGGATCGCGCCCTGATTTCGTGCGAACGGCTAGGCGATTTACCGGCGCTGCTCGAGATCGCGGAATCGCACGGCCTGGGCCTGGAACTGCAAGAGTTCGCCTTCGATCCAAACATGCTCGACAGCGATTGGCGAAGCTTTGTGGCCCGTTACCGCAAAGCTCTGGCCGGTTTTTCGGGCGAGATCACGCTGCATGGCTCGTTTTTCGACCTGTTCTGTGGCAGCCTCGACCGCCAGGTAGTGGCCATCGCCCGCGAGCGCTATCGCCAGAACCTGACGATTGCCGCCGAGATCGGCGCTGGCCTGGTCAATTTCCACACCAACTATCTTCCTTTGGTGGATGTCCCCAACTACCTGCCGAGCTGGGCCGAGCGCCAGGTCGCCTTCTGGCATCCGCTGGCCCAAGAAGCCGGCGCGTTGGGCGTGACGCTGGTGCTGGAAAATATGTGGGAGCCTGACCCCGCTATTCAGCGCCGCGTGCTCGAGTCCGTTCACTCGCCGCATTTGCGGGCGTGCCTGGACGTCGGGCACGCGCGGATCTATTCAAAGGTGCCGCTGGAAACGTGGATCGAAACGTTTAGCCCATTCCTTGTCTACACACACTTGCACAACACCAACGGCATCACGGACATTCATCTGCGCTTTGACGAGGGGCTGATTGACATGCACGCGCTGCTCGATCGGCTGCGTAGGATGCCGCAGCCACCCATGTTTTGCCTTGAGCTTCCCAATCTGGCTGCCATCCAGGCCAGTCTCAAATATCTCCAACTCGACAGAAACCGGTAAACCCGTCAAAAAATTTAAGGTAGAGTCCTATTGACTGTGCGAAAGATTTGGATTAAGATAGAAACAGGTAAAAGCCCCACGAGCGATGTTATGCAACCGGAATGCGGCGGGGCAACCCGGATTCTGATCGCCGGCTCCATCCCCACTGAGCGCCTCTGGCGTCATGGGCACTAAAATTAGTGAATAGGCCGGTTACAAGGAATCCACGGTTCCCCGTACAGCGCCGGTGGCAGGTCGCGACCCATCGTTCGATTGGGGCTTTTTATTTTGGACCGACCTAACACCCGGCTTCCCCAGGAAGCCGGGTGTCTTGTTGATCGAAGGACGCCTACGGCCTGGTCGTGCTTTCGATCCACTTGTCGAACAGCGACCGCACCGTGGCCCGGTCCGCCACCGACTCGGCGGCTGCCAGCAGCCGCTCCGATGTGGCGATGCCGTAGCGATTCTGGCGAAAGTACGTTTTGAGAAACGCGTCGAACTTGGCGTCGCCGATGGCCTCGCGCAGCGCCTTGAAGAACAGCGGCCCTTTGCGATACACTACCGTGCTATAATCGCTCTGCGTGAACGCCGAAACCGGCTGGTCCACTTTTTGGTCGCGCTTTTCCTGCAGCAGCTTTTGAAAAGGCTCTTCAAAGACTTGCTTGAGCACCTGGTTGGCCGCTGCTTTGCCGTACGTGTCCTCGTAGTACAAAATCGTTGCATACCCTACCAGCGACTCGTCCAGCCACGGGTGGTTCACCTGATCGTCGCCGACGAGGCTGTACCACCATTGATGCCCCACCTCGTGCGCCACGACAAAATCGAAATAGTCGCCTTGGCCGGCCCGATTGGCATACAGGCTGCTGGCAATCACCACCAAGCCGGGGTATTCGATGCCGCCCGCGCGCGTTGGCGTTTCAATAATGTCCAGTTCCGCGAACGGATACGGCCCAAAGCGGCGCGAATAGATGCCGAGTGCATCCGCGCCGACCTGCAATGCGCGCCGGCCGCCCGCCTCGTCGCGCGGCAGGTAGAATGACCGCACGGTCACGCCGTCCACAGCCTGCGTCACCATCGTATAGTCCGGGCTCATCGCCAGCATGAAATCGCGCATCGGCCCGCTGACGCAATGCCAGACGCCCGCCTCAGGCTTTTGGCACGTCCCAGACGTGACGACAACCTGCGACGCTGGCGCTGTGATGCTAACGTCGTAGAGTGCTGTCGGATTGAACGTCTCGTCGCCATAGTCAGGCGCAATCTCAATGTGCCAACCGCTTTCGTCGCGTACAGGGATGACGGGATAAAAGTTCGGCAAAGCCACCACACCTTCGGTCAGGCCGAACATGGCATATCCCACTGTAGAGTCGCGCGGGATGCCAACCTGGAAATCGAGCAGGAAATCGGCCGAGGCGCCGGGGGACAAATTCACCGGCACCTTGAGCGCCGTGCGTTGCTGTTCGAGCTCGATCGTCACCGGCTGACCACCCACCAGCACGCGCGTCACCGTCATCGCGCCGCCATAACCGGGCGCGAAGGGAAACAGGCGAAAGTAAACCTCGCTCAGCGCGGTTGCGTCGGTGTTGGTGTAACGCACTCGCTCAGTCCCCGTCGCTTCCAGTGCGTCCAGGTCAACCGTCAGCGTGATGAAATAGCGCGGCGCGGCGCCCAGGCCATCCACGTCGGCGGCGAACTCGGGCTTCATCGCCGGGCGATACAACGCCGGGTAAAAGTCGGGCATCGGCGGGAGGGTGGGCGCAGGTGGGATAAGCGTCGGCGTGGGCAAAACAACGGCGGTGAGCGTCGGCGCGGCCTCCGTGGGCGGCAAGACTGGACGCGTAGGGGGCATGGGTGTTGGCGCTGTGCAAGAAGCACAGAACACGATCCCCCCTACAAATAGAGCTATGGCCCGGGTCAGTTTTCGCATGGATTCTCTTTCCTGGTGTGCCATGTCCTCGGCAAGCGGATCCAATTCTTTATCAAATTTCGAGCCGTCCACAGCACGCCCACGATTCCCTTACTCTTCGCGTCCGAGCCAACGCTCGATGAGTGAGAGGATCAACCACAAAAGCCCGAATGCGCCAGCGCCCACCACCAGGCAGATGACGCCTGTCCCGGCAGTGGTCCAGCCATAGACCACGCCAATCGCCAATCCACCTACGACGACCAGGAAAGCCATGATGACGAACACCAAGCGCCGGTCTTCGCGGCGGCGAAATGCGCGCAGATCAGTCACAGGTCGGGGCCTCTTGGGCATATTGAGCCATCCAATCTCGAAAACCCGGCGCATGCTGGCGATAGGGCTCGCAGCTATTGCTGGCAATCACCTGCCACGGCGCCCAGTCCGCCGGCATTTCCGCAAATCGCAGCGGATCGTGCAAATCCTCTTCCGCCAGTGCTTGCATCCCCGCCAACAATTGATCGAACACGGCATGCGCCCGCAGCACGCCTACCATCTCACGCTCGAACCACGTAACGTGTGCAATAACGTCCTTGACCGACCACTCGCCCGCAGCGCCCGGCTGCGTCATGCGCGCCTCGCCCACCTCGGCCACCAGCGCGTCTCACTGCGCGCGTTCAGTCTGCAGCGTGCCCAGCCATTCCGATTTGTTCATCGGGTTATCCTCACCATCAGTTTACACCGGCCCTATGATATTCCCGATGCGCTTCTAGCGCAACTGTGTAGACACAAAAGGGGGCGGCCTCAAGTTGGCCGCCCCCACACTCTCCCTGGCGCCTCCCTTCTGTCAATGATGTCTTGCGCTCTTAGCAGCGACTCTTACAACAAATCTCGGTTACGGCCTCATAGTAGCACAGAATGTCTGAGCGTGGCATTTACGTTCATTGCAATTCCATAACGGGCCACGGTCAAATCACACATCTGCCTTTGACTCGTTAGTCGCGACAGATCAGTGGCAAGTACGTGTGCAGCGGCAACGTCAGGCTGACTTGAATCCGCTGATAGTCAATCGTATGGTATTGGTGTGCTGCATCCCAGTGCTCAAAGGCACCCAAGCCGTGTGCGTTCGCGAGTTTCAGGTAATCGTCCGAACCGGCCGGGACGCCGCCTTCCGCGTCGAGGAAATCATACATTACACAGTCAATCGCCACCGGGTCCATCGAAAAAAAGAGACTGTTCGGCGATTTGTTGCCAAAGGTCGGCCACGGACTGGGAACTTCGTCGTAATTGTTGATCCGTGCTCCATAGAGGCCGTCGCCAAGGGTCAAGACCGTCTTGTTTTTAAAATGCGCATTGTCATAGATATCCACCAGACCATTGTAGGTCGAAACGTACTCTCCGTCGCCGAGATCCACCGACCAGTGAACGAGTTGGCAACTGTCGAAGGAGCCAAAGTGATTCTTGAATCCGAGCGTGACGCCGGCCATCCCGTGCTTTTTCATGATCGGCATATTGATCAGGTAGGACGCGCCGACAAGCGCGTTGCAAATCGGCCGGTTGCTGATCGCCGGCTTACCGGAAGGGACGGCAAAATGAATTTTCTCGGTGCTGCTGTAACCGAGCGCAATTGAGCAGCCACTCTCGTTCGAATGAAATTGGACATTGGGGTACAGTGCGGTGATTTGAGCCACAAGGCGCGCCGGCATTTCGCCGTTGTGCCAGCCACTGGTCACGTCATACACCCAGATGTTATCTTCCGGCACGCCGATCGCCTTCAATCCCCGAATGACAGAGTTGACCGGTTGAGGAAGCGCATCAATCACCTGATCGCCATCATTGCAATCGGCGTTGTTGAGATTGATCTTGATGGCGACTATTTGGCCGCTGGTGTAAGCGGGGATGAGGGCACGCCAGGCGTCAGCGAGGGTCACCGTGTTCGTCAGGGTCATTACGCCCCGATCCGTCATCGCGTCCACCACGGGCTGACTGACGTAATCGCCGTACCAGCCTGTCGCGTAATCCCAATAGGTCGCCGCGTCACTCTGGGTATGGACGACGCGATTGGACGGGAACGCGGATCGCGCGGCGCGTGTCGAATGCGACGGCCGCCGGCCCAGTGTGAGAGCTGCGCCGGCCGCAGCGGCGCCGAGCAAAAACTCGCGGCGCGATAGTTGCACCATTTTGCTCACCTCCCGTTAGAAATAGCAACGCACACCCTGACTGCCTCGACCATGTTGCTTTTCAAATCACTGACACCCTCGCGAAGGTTAGAAATGTGCTGCGTGCCAGCCGCAGGCAGGTGTTGATTTGCAGAGACCGCCATTCGCCCAAAACTATTACGAGGCATCGAATCGGCTGACCTGCCATCTCATGGCGAGGTTCGGAAATCTGACTTCGTCGTCCAACTTTTCTCGCCAGCTGCCCCAGTCAAACGACATTATACGCCAGTAAACCTCGCGCGTGAAAACGAATCACGCAGTTGACTACAGAACTTTCGCTTGGCGTGAGACCTCGAAGTCTACATGAAAAAGGGATAGCCTAAACCCGGCTGTCCCTTTTCTCTATGCCACGTAACTGCTACAGCAGCCCGAACGCGTGCTTGGCTCCTCGCAGCGTGTTCTTCATCAGCATCGCAATCGTCATCGGGCCGACGCCGCCCGGCACGGGCGTAATGGCCGCGGCGATTTCTTTCACGGCCTCAAAGTCCACGTCGCCAACCAGTTTGGTCTTGGGCTTGCCGGTCTTTTCGCTGATGGCCGGCGTGCCGTCCGGGTTCAACACTGGAACGCCGTTCACGCCCACGTCAATCACATACGCGCCTGGCTTGACCATGTCGGCTTTGACAAACTTGGCCTTGCCAATCGCAGCGACCAGGATGTCGCCCTGGCGCGTGACTTCGGCGATGTTTTGCGTCTTGCTGTGGCAAATCGTCACGGTCGCATCGCGGCCCAGGAGCAACAGTGCCGCCGGCATACCGACGATGTTGCTGCGTCCCAGCACCACCGCGCGGCTTCCACTAATCTTGCAGCCCACGCGGTCGAGCAGCTCGACGACGCCCGAGGGCGTGCAGGGCGCGAACAACGGCTGGCGGCCCTTCATGCCCAGCTTGCCCACGTTGACGGGATGGAACCCATCCACGTCCTTGTCAATGCTCACGGCATTGAGGATGGTCTCTTCGTTGATGTGCTTGGGCAGCGGCAACTGCACCAGGATGCCGTGAACCTTGGGGTCGGCGCTGAGCTGGTGAATCTTGGCCAGCAGCTCGTCCTGCGACACGGTCTCCGGGAATTCCACTCCGATGGATTCGATGCCCAGTTCGTGGCACGTCTGGCGCTTGCTGGTGACATAGCTCACGCTATCGGGTCGAAGGCCCACAATCACCGTCGCCAGGCCGGGCACGAGTCCCTTTTCACGCAACTGCGCGACTTCAGCTTTGACCTCCTCCCGAATCGCTTGTGCAACAGCTTTGCCGTCAATAATGGTGGCAGTCATGTTTGGTCTCCTCATTACTGTTTACGTTCTACGTTTTATGCTCCGCTTTCCTCAGGCTTGGTGATGGTCACATCCAGGTCTTCGGCCCCGGCGGGAAGTGTGATGATCATCGTCGAGCCGTCTTCGAGCATCATCTCCCACCGGACAAAGCGGGTCATTCGATCCAGGCGCGCCACGGCGCTATCGGGCATATCGGCGGGAACGAGCAACGTCATGCAGCCGCCCGTGATCCCAATCTCCACCGCGTCCAGCCCGGTGCCTTCCACGGCCACGCCTTCTTGCGAGGGATTGCCCTCGCCGCCGAATGCATGGCGCAAACCAAAGCGTTTCAAGGTTCACCTCCGCCCATGACGCTCACAACGTTCTGACGAAGAACGGACCCTTTGGGCTTGGCCGCGATGACCCAAGATGAATGGGGATTCGTCCTTCGTCGCTTTACAGCGCCAGGATATACTCGTAAGCCGACAGCGCAGCCTTGGCGCCTTCGCCGATGCAAATGAGCACTTGCTCGGCGTAGGTGTCCGTCACGTCGCCCGCCGCAAAGATGCCGGCGCGGCTGGTGCGGTTGCTGCAGTCCACCACGATTTGCTTCTTTTCGTTGAGCTTGACCAGACCGGCGACACAATCCGAATTCGGCAGCAGGTCCAGCTCGACGAACGTCACGTCCACGACCAGTTCTTTTTCTTCCGCTCCTCGGGTCACGACAATGCTGCGCGCATAGGTCTCTTCGCCCTTGATCTCTTTGACCGTGTAGCCGTCGAGCACGGTGACGTTCTTGGACGCGACTAGTTTCTTGCCGAACGAGTTGTCCAGCACGGACAACGACGGGACGATCAAGTAGACCTGGCGCGCAATCTGCGCCAACTCGAGCGCGCTCTTGACACCCAGCTCGCCTTCGCCCACCACCGCTGCCGTCCGGTCAATGAACAGCGGCGCGTAGGACACGGCGCTGTAGGCCAGCCCGCGCAGGCGGTACTTGCTCTCGCCGGGGACGTTGAGCTTGACGGCGCCCGCGCCCGTGGCGACGAGGACGGCTTTGGCTTCGTAGCGGTTGCCTTCCTTCGTCTTGACGGCATAGCCGCCTTCGATCGCTTCCACCTTCTCGCCATGCTCCAGCTTGCGCGCAAACTCTAGGTATTCAATCTGGCTCTTGAAACGGCCCACCACTTCGTCGCCCGTGATAACCTGGAAGCGCTCCAGGTTATCCGGCAAGTGCATGTGCCAGCTGGTCTTGCCGCCCAGGTCGGGCGAGACAAGCAGCACCTCCAAGCGCTTGCGGATCGCATACACGGCCGCCGTCAACCCGGCCGGTCCACCGCCCAGAATAATCAGATCATACATACGAGTCTCCTTTCACGTGTTAAATACCAACGGACCGAGTTACTTGCGAGCTAGGCGCGTGGCCGCCTTCTTGGCCGCTTTCGTTGTTACGGACTTTGTGGCTTTGGGTTTGGCCAGAGCCTTCTTGGCGGTCGCTTTAGCCACGGCCTTCATCGCCATCTTGGTCGGTTTGGGCGCCACGCTTCCCTTGGGCATGGCAATGTAACCCGTCGCCATCGCGTCCTGCACCATTCCACGCGCCCGCGTGATGATGGCCTTGGCGTTCTCGTATTCCTGCTCAAAGGTCATATCGGTGAACTTGGCAATGCCCTGCTCGATGGCCTTCATCGCCACCGCCGCCGCTTCGCGCGGGAACACGTCCACGTCGTCCATCGTCGGCATGATACAGTTGGCGCTGAGGCCCTTTTCTTCCGCCGTGCGAGCCATCTCTTCCGCGGCTGCGATGCACATCTCGTCGGTGATCGTCTTGGCGCGCACGTCGAGCGTGCCACGGAAGATGCCGGGAAAGCCCAGGCTGTTGTTGACCTGGTTCGGAAAATCGCTGCGGCCTGTGGCAAAGACCGTCACGCCGGCCTCTTTGGCGTCCCACGGCCACATTTCGGGAATTGGGTTGGCGCAGGCAAACACGATGGAGCCAGGGGCCATCTGGGCGACCCATTCCTTCCGGATCGTGTCCGGGCCCGGCTTGGACAGCGCGATGCACACATCCGCGCCGACCAGCGCTTCGGCGATGCCGCCCGTGCGGCCTTCGGCATTCGTAATGTTGCACAGCTTCCACTTGTCTACGTACTCGGCCTTGCGCGCTTCGATGTCGTCGCGGCCCTCGTGCAAGATACCCTTGCTGTCCACCATGGTGCACAGCGCCGGCGTCCCACCGTAGGCAAAGATCAGGCGGCTGATGGCGACGTTGGCTGCGCCTGCGCCGATGAAAGCCATCTTGGCCTCGCTAATCTTCTTGCCCACCACTTTGAGCGCGTTGATCAGCCCCGCCAGCGTGACGCACGCCGTGCCTTGCTGGTCGTCGTGCCAGACCGGAATCTCGCACTCGGCTCGCAGCGTGTCCAGAATGTAAAAGCACTTGGGCTGCGAAATGTCTTCCAGGTTCACGCCGCCCAGGCCGGGCTGCAACAGCTTGACCACCTTGATAATCTCTTCAGGGTCTTTGCTGTCCACCATCAGCGGAAAGCCGTCCACGCCGCCCAGGTACTTGTACAACAGCGACTTGCCTTCCATCACGGGCATGCCGGCCTTGGGGCCAATGTCGCCCATGCCCAGCACGCGCGTGCCATCGGACACCACGGCGACCGTGTTCCACTTGTTCGTGTGCTCGTACACCCGGTCCGGGTTGTCGCGGATGTCCAGGCAGGGCTTGGAGACGCCGGGGGTGTACCAGATGGCAAAATCGTCAAAGTTGCGCACGCAGACTTTGAGCGTCGTTTCGATCTTGCGTTTGTAGAGGGGGTGGAGCTCGAGCGCGTCCTTCATCGGCTGGTAGGCGTTGGCCGTGAGCTCCTCCACGGTAGGCTGATGAGCTTCTTTCGGCATAAGATTCTCCTTTGTTTTAGACAAGGAGATGGAGAGACACAGAGACAAGGAGATGTGCGCCTATCACCTTGTCACCTGGTCATCTGGTCACCTTGTCTCATAACGATCAGTAGCCTAGCAGCTTGTCGGAGAGGTAGCCTAGCCCCTTGCGGGCGTTGGATTTGCGACGGGCACAAGGCCCTAAACTACGGGTTCTCCGACAGGCTCCTAGATGGTGAGGTAAGCGTCAGCGTAAATTGTCTTGTTGAGCAGGACGCGGACAGTCTTCCAGATGGCAGCCTGCTGCAGGTCATTCATGTCCACGTCTTCCGGCTGCAACTCTTCCATCGCAGCAGTACGGTCATACAACGTGACGAGCAGCTTGCTCACTGGCGTGGACTCGTCGCGCGTCTCGACGATACGAATGAACTCGGCCAGGTCGGCATCCAGCGGATCGGCAATCACCATGTCCAGACCGGCGGCCATCAACTGCACCATAAACACGCGATTGAGGAGCGGGCGGTTGGCAGCCGGCACGGCGTTCGACACGTTCGAAAGGCCAACGCTCACCTTGCACGGCAGCCCGGCGTTCTTGAAGATGCGCACGGCCTCAACGCACTGCGGCACATACTCCTGGCAACCGGACACCGTCAGCACCAGCGGGTCAATAATGACATTTTCCAGCGGCAAACCCGCCTCTTCAAAGCGCGGCGACAGCGTCTCGAGCATGATGCTCACGCGCGCTTCGGCGCTGACGGGGATACCAGATTCGCCCATCGTGAGTGCGATGAGCTGCGCGCCATACTGCGCCGCCACAGGCGGGACGTTTGCCAATCGTTCGGCCTGCGCGCTTACCGAGTTGATGATGGCGTTGCCCCGCGGAATCTTTTTCAATCCGGCTTCGACAGCGGCCAGGTTGGTCGTGTCCAGCGAGAGCGGCATCGTATTGCCCACCGCCTCCTGTATCACGTCCACCAGCCAACTCATCACTTCCGGCCCGGCTTTTTTCTGCGGGCCGATGTTGAGGTCGAGCGCCCAGGCGCCGGCCTCTTTTTGCTTCCGCGCCAGGTCAACGAAGAAAGCCCTGTCGCGGTTGGCAACGGCTTCCTTCACTTTGGGGGAAATAATGTGGATGTTTTCGCCTATGATCTGCATCTTACTCTCCTTTGTGGATGTGCAGTTGCGGATTCAAT
>CAYGWJ010000149.1:0-7248 GCA_964353405.1 uncultured Anaerolineae bacterium | reverse complement strand
GGCGCCGGGGTTTGTTGGATGTCCGGGAACTCGGTCGTGGTGTAGGTGTGTTGAGCGCACCCGTTGGCCAAGTCTGCCAGGAAAGGCGGCAGGGTCAGTTCGGCCTCGTTGAGCACAAAGTGGTCCACGTCGGGGAACCGTTCATGTTCCATGGTAAAGAGCGGCCCGCCTGCCACCACCTTGACACCGGTCTCTTTACAGCGTGCGATCAAGGCTCGCGCCGAATCGCGCTGCACGATCATGGCGCTGACAAAGACATAGTCGGCCCATGCCAGGTCGGCTTGGGTCAGGCTGGTCACGTTGAGGTCAACCAACCGTTTCTCCCACTCGGCAGGCAACATGGCCGCCACCGTCAACAGGCCCAAGGGCGGCGCGCCGGCCTTTTTGCGGACAAACTTGAGCGCGTGTTTGAAACTCCAAAAGGTGTCCGGGAATTCGGGATAGACAAGCAGGATTCTCAACGGTCTCTCCTTTCGCGATTGAGCCTATTCAAGTCCGAGTAGGCTCAATCTCCATGTGAATGTGCCACCAACCAACCAGCCTTTCGGGACAAGGCGCGGCATGGTCGCAAGGCGCATGTTTGCTGCCGTTCATCAGTCACTTGGTGTGACACCGGCGATTTTGCCCAAGGCCCTCGCATAGACCATCATTGAGCAAAAAAGCGGCAGCCCCGGCGGCCAACGCGGCAGCCCCCCGCAACGGTCACGCCCGATGTCAAGACATCTTGCCTTTAGTCGCGCGCCCGTGCCGAAAAACCACGTGCGTGCTGTTGTCGGGGGGCGTGTGTTTGCCGTTCGTGCGCAAAAGTGCAATAGGCCTGTTCCAGTCGCTCACTAAAACGGCAGAGCGCGAAAACGAACAGCCTACCGGCCCAGCAGGATCAAAACACCCGCCGCAATGGCGAGGATCGCCAAGATCAGGCTCAGGCCACTGAGAGCCGGGATTAATGCGATCAAGCCCCAGGCGATGAGCCAGATGGCCAGCAAGAGCATTCCCAGGTTCTTTGTCAGTCTCATGTTGTTCATCTCCTTGTGTGTGGATTGCGATTCGTAATACTGCAGACACCGCGCGCTGCGGTCGCGATGTTTTTCTTGGCTTGGCGACGGTGGACGCGGAAGATAATCTATGCGGGGCCGATCACACGACCATCTCCCGCGCCCCTTGTCTATCCAAAGATGACCACGGCTGTCGAACTACATGCCGCGCATTACCGTGGCGATTAACAAAAGTGCCCACCCCGCGGCCACGAGCCAAAAGGCATACGCGGCTAGAGCAGTAATGACCCCCAGAACTCCCAGAATCCCTACTACTCCGAGGATCAAGGCAATGATCCAGACGATCTGTGATGGTGCACTGAGTTTCATTTTCATTTTTTCCTCCTGAATGGTATGTGTGAACTGGCTGGTTCGACGACTCTCCCGGCCCCGTGGCAGAGCGCCCGTTGTGGAAAGCCCCCGAACCCGTGTCAAGCGTAGCGGGCGGGAGCAGTTGGGATGATTATTTTATTCCGACTCCCTTACGATATGACACATACAAATCAGATAGCCGTTCTGCAGAGACAGGATCGCGACGAGCCAGCAGAGTGATGATCTCATCACGTCCAGTAAACAGCGGCAGGACTCTTTCTCTTTGCGCCGGCGAAAGGGCCGAAGCATCCCCTCTGTCAGTTTCTGCCCGTAAGGAAGTAAAAAAATCGCTGGCCGCTTGACGAGCTGGCTCATAATCGCCCCGCCGCGCGTCAATGGCTGCGGAGGCAAGGGCATTCTGTAGCCTGGCCAGGCTTAATTGGTGCTCTACCTCAGAAAGGCTAGTGGAAGATACACGAGACTTCCACCACATGGGGACGAAGCCGAGCAGGAAGGCGACGAGCAGCAGGGCAGCCTGTCTGATGACCCGCTGCATCCAGTGAGTCGTCCTGACCGGTTTAGGTTGCGCATCTTCGTTCATAGTAACTCCTTGGCGTGACTCCCAGTTCATGGCATTGCACACAAACAGGCGCGTCCAGTGTGGCTCGAACGGAACGTCGTCGAGCGCCAATGAGTCATCGGACGTGCCGAGGAACGCCAGTTCCTAACGACGCGCAGCGACCGCCGTTGATGGATTGATCCACGCTGCGATCTAGTGGTTTGTCAAACTTCATTTTCCCTGTGGGAGAGAACCGAAAAGCCTTGCAAATACAGGGTTTTCAAGCTGGGCGCACCCCTAAAATGATCCTTGACAAACCACTAGCCTATCGCACCCGCACGTAACGCCGTCGGGTAAACAGGCCGACGATGAGGGAAAAGATGGCCGAGCCGATGATCGCCCAGACCACTGGAAACGGTTGGCCGTCAATATTCAGCACCAGGATGTCGGGCAGGCCAAAGCGCTGGGCGATCCACATGCCCAGGTAGGCCCCGATAAAGCCCACGACCGCCGAGACCAGGCACCCTCCCCGGGAGAAACCGGCAAGCGCCTGGCCCAGGCTGCCGGCGATCGCCGCGATGATCACGAGCACGAGCAAACCAAATAGTGTCATGTGAGTCTCCTTATGAGTGCCTGCGGATGTGCGTCCAGGTGAAGGGCACATCACCCTCAGGCAAAACGTCTTCCCGAAAACCGGTCCATCCGCTGGCCGCACTCAGTTCGTTTGTCCAGCGATGGATGTCAACGGCGCCCGAGTCGCGCATGATGTGGCTTATTCAAGCTGCCTGTCGGGCCAGTTCCATCCATCGTTCCGCGGCCTCATTCGCGCGTGCTTTGTGAATTTGTTCGGCACGCCAGTCGAGATTGTTCCACGACTCGATCTGCGCTGCCAGGGCCTGGATCTGGGCTGGCGACTGAACTGCGACCAAAGCCTGGACTTGAACTCTTACCGGCGCTTGGGCCCGGGCTGCTCCAGACCGGATCAGGAAGTACGCTAGCGCTGCGCTGAGAACCAGCGTTGCCACCAGTGTGACTGCGATGATGGCGGGCGACCAGGAGTTCATGATCTGGTTACGCTGCGCTTGGAGCTCTAGAGTCTGATCGGACTGACGTTGCTGGACAACAGCCTCCTGCTGGGCCTTGTCCCACTCAATCGCTTGCTTCTGCTGGGCATTGGCCCAATCAATCGCCTCCTTGTTTGCCTTGCTTTGGGTCACTTGCCTTATTGCGTCTGCCTTGGCGGCGCTAGTATCGGGATTCATTAGATCATTGCCAAACACTGCCAGTCCTGCCACGAGGGCCAGCACGATGACGACCATGAATAATCCGAAAAACGATCTATTCATTACGCACCTCTCATTCTCTAGCCGGCGCATGGATAGTTCGCACTGGATCCGAATTGCCAGGGTTCCTTGGCGAAGGTTAGCACAACATCAGCCAACTCAAAACGATCAGGTTAGTCTGATCAACCTGGCCCGCTGGGATGGGGCGTTGTACTCAACGCCGCATGACTTGAGATCGCCTCCAACAGGTCTTGTGCCGGACAGCCCTTGAGCAAAAAGGCATCAGCCCCGGCGGCCAACGCGGCAGCCCGATGAGCCGTGTACATCGTCAGCACCACAATCCTGACCCGCGGCTGCCGGCTTTTGATGAGGCGGATCGCTTCCAGTGCATCCATCCCTTCGGCTCCGCTCTCTGGCCTGCCGTCTAGGGCAGGCAGGGCAAGTACCGGTATCGGGATGTCCATGAGTGCCACGTCCGGCTGGCATTTCTCCACCATTTGTACTGCCTCCACGCCATTCGCCGCCACACCCACCACCTCTATCTGCGGCCAAGCGGCCAACAGGGCTTGCAGACCTCGACGAGTGTGCACTTCGTAATCGGCGATCAGAACCTGCACGCGTTGATCCATAGACGTCACCCTGTTAGAATGTAGCTCCCGCCAAATCGCTGTCCCCGCCCCTTAAAGGCGTCCTGCCCACAGGGGGCTGTGCCGGGACAGGACACCCGTAAGGGGTGTAACTTGGCCTGTGTTGAAGCATCATCGCTAAACTCGGACTCAAGATAGAAGCAGGACCCCGCGCTAAAGTCACCCTCACCTGTATCTGCTCCTTGCCTTGAAGGAGTGTCAATATCACCGTCTGGCCTGGTCGAGTTCGCCGCAGAAGGGCTTGCATATCGTTCAATCGGCTCACCGGTTGACCATCGAGCGCGACGATCACGTCACCCCCGATAAGCTGCCGATGTCCGTGGCTGACAAAGGCCTGGCTCCCCTCCCGCAGATGTGCCCGGTCTGCCGGCCCTTGTTGTTGCACCTGTTCCACCAGGACACCTTGCTGGTCAGAGGCGAGGTTCATCGCCTGAGCCACGTCCGGCGTGACGGTCAGACCCAAGAGGCCCAGCCAGGGCGTTGGGTACACCCCTTGAGGGTGTCCTGTCCCGGCACAGCCCCCTGTGGGCAGGACGCCCTTCAGGGGCGGGGACAACGCGCTATCGGGTTTTTCATTCACGACCTGGCTGCGTTGCGTTGGGGACCTTGGGGTGACCTTGTTACGACGCATTGTCCATAATTGCGGTGCGACTTTTTCCATCACCTTCTGGACGATACCGGTATATGCAAGTGCCATTTTCATTCACTCCTCGAGTACACCCCAAGCTTATCTGAAAACCGATGCGGTGTCATCGGAGAGGAGCAGATTTTTGGATAGACAAAAAGACCGCCTTGAGGTGGTCTTTCTCTACTTTTGTTGTACGAGGTCTACGACAAGTGTTGGTGTAACACGCTATCCTTCTTCACCGCTGGCGTCCTGCTCCGCGCCAGCGTCCAGCGCTACCAGCCCCTCCCGCAGGGCATACAGCGCGGCCTGTATCCGAGTCGCCAGGTGCAGCTTGCTCATAATGTTGCTCACGTGCGTGCGCACCGTCGGGTCGCTGATGTTCAATTTCCTGGCAATGTCCTGGTTGCTCAGCCCTTGAGCCACCAGGCGTAGCACTTCGTCTTCTCGCTCGGTCAGCGGGTTGGGAGTCGGTGGACGGTCCGAGGGATGGGTGATCTCTTGCAAGACTTTGCGGGCGATGGTCGGGTGGAGCGACGATTCCCCACGATGGATCTGGTGGATCGCCTGCACGAGATCTTCGGGAGCAGATTCTTTGAGGAGATAGCCCAGAGCGCCCGCCTTGATGGCCGGGAACACTTTATCATCGGCCGCAAAGCTGGTCATGACGAGGATGCGGCTCTCCGGCTGACTCGCCTTAATCTGGCGGGTAGCCTCGATGCCGTCCATCTTGGGCATGGCCAAGTCCATCAGGATCACGTCAGGGTGGAGTGTTTCCGCCTGGGCTACAGCCTCCTGCCCATTGTCTGCCTCCCCCACCACCTCCATGCCTTCTATCTCCGCCAGCAAGGCGCGGATGCCTTTGCGGACAATCGTATGGTCGTCAACAATCAGAACGCGAATCGCCTGGCTCATGACGCCTCCTAAAACTCGAAGCTCAGGGGAGCTCGGGGGAATTCAGGAAAACTCGGCTCGATCCCGAGTTCCTCCGAGTTCCCCTGAATCCCTTCGAGTACCTCCGAGTCTTTGGTTTCTTCTGGCAGTTCAAATGGAAGGTCCGCATCTTGGGCAGCGTAGCTTGCTCCGGCTTCCTTGACGCCCAAGCTCTTGTCCCAATCTCCGGCTTGCTGTTTCTTCTTCAGGCCGGCGATCAGGCGCTCCAGGAAATCAGTTCCTCCGAGCTTCTATGCTCACCGTCACCGTCGTTCCCTTCCCAGGGCTGCTTTCCAACGTTACCCGGCCGCCCACCTTGGCGGCCCGCTCCTCGAAACTGTGCAACCCCATCCCACCGGTGTTCCTGGCGGTGAGCGGGTCGAAGCCTATTCCGTCGTCGCGCACTTGCAGGCAAACGTAGGGGCGGACGGCCGTCCGCCCGTACTGCAAACGAATCGTCACATGCTGCGCCCCGGCGTGTTTCATCACATTGTTGAGCGCCTCTTGAGCGATCCGATAGAGTTCCTGTTCGATCACAATAGGCAACCGCCGCTCTCCTTCTACCATGAGCTCTGTGTGCAGCCCGGCGCGCGCCTCCACCGCCGCCAGCCGGACGCGCAGGGCCGTCACCAACCCTTCCAGTTCCAGCGCGGGCGGGTGCAGCTCAAAGATCAGCAGCCGCATATCGTGCATCGCGTTCCGGGCCGTGTCCCGCAACTCTTGCAGGTGATTCACCGTAACATCCTGTTTGCCAGCCACGAAGGCCAGCGCTGCCGCGTCCGCGTAGAGCGTCATACTGTAGAGAGATTGAACGATCGAGTCGTGCAGTTCACGCGCCAGCCGCTGCCGCTCCTCAAGCACCGCCAATTGCCCGGCTTGCTGATTGAGCCGGGCGTGCTCGATGTTGATGGCAGCCTGATTGGCAAAGAGACTGACGATCCGCACATCGTCCTTCACAAAGCCGCCGGGCTTGTCTAGCACCTCCAGCACGCCGATGACGGTTCCGTTCGCGTGCAACGGCATGGACAGAAACGCCGTGGGGCGTTTACCCCTCAAATATTCGTACACCTCGCCGGCTGGATCGTTGGTCAGAAAAGGTTCATCCCGGCGCACGGCGATGCCGGCCAAAGACCCTTCGACGGGTATCCGGTCAAAGAACGCGGGCGCCGTCCCCGTGCTGTGGGCGACTCGCAGCCAGGCATCATCTTCTAACTGCAAGACTGCACTGCCCGCAGCGCCGGTCAGTTGTTGGGCCTCGGCGCAGACGATCTCTAGCACCTCTTCCAGGCTGACCTTGTGGAGCAACGCGGCCGCCACACGCTCAAGGCCCTGGCTTTCGGCCAGTCGCTGGCGTGTCTCTTCATAGAGTCGGGCCTTATCTACCGCCAACGCCGCCGAGTTGGCGATGCCCCAGACCAGCTCGATCTCGTCAGAGGTGAAATGGCGATAATCGTTCGACGTGCTGAGAATTGCCACACCCAACACCTGTTGGCTCACCCGGATAGGCACGGCCAAAACCGATTTGACACTCCAGGCCTGCACCGTCTCCCGACTGAGGCGGGGATCAGCCTCGGCATCGTAGCAAACCGCCGGCGCCTGGCGCTGTAACGCCTCACCCGCCAGGGAATCCACCGCCGGATCCAGGGGCCGCTCACGAAAGACATCGGGGCGCACCTCAGTCAATGGCCCGCGGACGGCGCGGGGCACG
Organism: uncultured Anaerolineae bacterium; assembly: GCA_964353405.1. Taxonomy (GTDB): domain Bacteria; phylum Chloroflexota; class Anaerolineae; order Fen-1058; family Fen-1058; genus JBGLNJ01. The sequence goes on along the minus strand of CAYGWJ010000149.1, from coordinate 147 downwards.
AGCACACGTCGTTCTGCATCCATCAGATAGATGCCGCAGTAAGGCACTCCCACGGCGGTGACCATGGCATCGGCCACCTGCTCCAGAACCTGGTCCGGTTCCAGCGAGTTGCTGGCCGTCTGGGCCGTGTGTAACATCAGGGCAAAG
>CAYGWJ010000148.1:0-6082 GCA_964353405.1 uncultured Anaerolineae bacterium | reverse complement strand
CGGATTGCGGATTTTCTCGAGTTGCGGCTCAAGCGCCACCCGCACATGGTGCGGGCGATGCTTTTATCGCACGGTCTGCTGCGGACTGACCGCGCACACCTGGAACAACTTGCGGCCAGGCTGGCCCTGGTTGCGATTCGGCCTGAAATATCATAGGAGGACGAACCATGCGAAGAATCATTCCCATCCTCTTAATCCTCGCCGTGATAGGCGGAGGCACGTATTGGTGGTCGCAGCAACAAACTCGGGCGGCCAACGGGCTGAAAGGCTCTGGCACCATCGAGGCGCAGCAAATCAATCTAGGCCCCGAGGTGGCTGGCCGTGTCGTCGAGGTGATAGCCGATGAGGGACAAGCTGTCAAAGCTGGGCAAGTGCTCTTCCGCATGGATGATGCGCTGCTCCTGGCACAGCGAGCGCAGGTCGAGGCAGCCGTCAACACGGCTCGGGCCCAGCGTGACCAACTGCTAGCCGGCGCGCGCAAGGAGCAGCTCAATGCGGCGCGGGCGACGATCAGCTCGACCCAAGCCGCCCAGAGTGGTGCGCAGGCCGATCTGAGCCGCTTGCTGGCCGGAGCGACGAACGACCAGGTCGCGGCGGCGCGCTCGCAATGGGTAGCAGCACAGGCACAAGCCAAGATAGTACGGGACAATTACACGGCAGTCTCGAATGCGCGCAGCACGCTCAAGGAGATAGGAAGACGAGGGCATGGGTTGGGTGCAGCAGAAGAGCAGTTGGGTGTGCAGCTACAAGCCGCCGACTCGCAAGTCAATGCAGCGCAAGCGTTGTTGGACAAACTATTGTCCGGCCCGACCTCGCCCGAGATTCGTTCCGCGCAGGCTCGTGTAGCGGCTGCCGAGGGACAGTTACAGACGGCACAGGCTCAATACAATCTGCTGGCGGCCGGCCCGAGCCGCGAGCAAGTCGCGGCCGCTGATGCCGCATTGGCCCAGGCGCGGGAGGCGCTGCGAACATACGATGTGCAGGCCGACAGGCTCGTCGTTCGCGCGCCGCAAGATGGCATCGTCATGGTGCGTAACCTCGAGGCAGGCGAAGTCGTTGGGCCAGGCGCGACGGTGTTTGTGTTGGGCCAGCTCGATACACTGCAGTTGACTGTGTATTTGCCAGAAGACAGCTACGGTCAAGTCAAGCTCGGCCAGGTCGCGCGCGTGACGGTTGACTCGTATCCTGGGACTACCTTCCCGGCCTCGGTCGTGCACATTGCCGACCAGGCCGAATTCACTCCGCGCAACGTGCAGACTGCTGAAGGGCGGCGTACCACGGTGTATGCCATCAAGCTCGACGTGCCCAATCCTGATGGCAAGCTCAAGCCCGGCATGCCAGCCGACGTGACCTTCAACGAGTCTGACGATCTGCAGCTCAAGTGATCGGGCGCCATGAGATACTGCGCTCAGGCGACTAGGAATTACAACCACAGGACGGTTTCAAAAAGAGGCAAAGCATGCGAAAGATTATCAGGCCCATCCTGGGCATTGCGCTGGTGGCATTGATCGCCGGTGGCGTATGGTGGTGGACACAGCAACAGACACAAGCCACGCGTAGGCTAATAGGCTCCGGCACCATCGAGGCTACGCAGGTGCAGATCGGCCCCGAAGTTTCGGGACGCGTTGTGCAAGTGACGGCGAAAGAGGGCCAGGCCGTCAAAGCGGGCAATGTTCTTCTTCGGCTGGATGATTCAATGATCTCCGTACAGCGAGCGCAAGCTCAGGCCGCTGTCAAAACCGCCCACGCCCAGCGCGACCAACTGCTGGCCGGAGCGCGCCCCCAACAGCTCGAAGCAGCGCGGGCGACGATCAGCACCACGCAGGCACTGCTTTCCGGCGCGCAGGCCGACCTGGATCGTTTGCTGGCCGGGGCGACCAACGACCAGGTCGCAGCCGCGCGGTCGCAATTGGCAGCCGCGCAAGCGCGAGCCAAGCTGGCGCAGACGACGTATGACAACGTCGTCAAAGGGACCGGCACCGGCCAGGCTTTCGGTGTGATGGGCACCGGGTTGGGCATGCCTGAGGAGCAGATGCGTGCTCAGTTAGAGGCGGTCAAATCGCAGGTCGTCGCTGCGCAGGCCCGGCTCTCAAAAGTGCTTTCGGGCGCGACTTCTGACGAGGTCCAATCCGCGCAGGCTCGCGTGGCGGGACTGGAGGCGCAGCTCCAGGCGGCGCAGGCACAGTACGATCTGTTAAAGGCCGGCCCCAGCCGAGAGCAAGTCGCCGCTGCCGATGCCGCCGTGGCGCAAGCCGAGGCCGCGCTGAATGCGCTGGACGCACAGGCCGCCAAGCTGGTCGTCCAGGCTCCGACCGATGGAACGCTTCTCGTCAGTAACGTTCACGTCGGCGAGGTCGTCTCGGCCGGTGCAAGTGTATTTGTTCTGGGCAAGCTCAATACGCTCCAGCTCACAGTTTATCTGCCTGAAGATACCTATGGCCGCATCAAGCTGGGCCAGACGGCCAAGATGACGGTGGACTCGTATCCTGGTGTTGCCTTTGAGGCAACCGTGGTTCACATTGCCGATCAGGCCGAGTTCACGCCGCGCAACGTGCAGACAGTGGAAGGCCGCCGCACGACGGTGTACGCGATCAAGCTGGACGCGCCGAATCCCGACAGCAAGCTCAAGCCGGGGATGCCGGCAGATGTGAATTTTGAGAATTGAGGTTGGCGTAATGCGTGAAACGTAAAACGTAATGTGCTCTCACGTTTCACGTTTTACGTTTCACGGATTGAAAAACTATGAACGACTTGATTGTTGCCGAACAACTCGCCAAGCATTTCGGCGCCGTACATGCAGTCGATGGGTTGAATCTGCGCGTGGGGCCGGGCGAAATCTTTGGCCTGGTGGGGCCGGACGGCGCGGGCAAAACGACGACGATGCGCCTGCTGTGCGGAGCCTACGAGCCGACGAGCGGGCGCGCCGCAGTCGCCGGATTCGACCTCAAACATCACCTGGCCGAAGCGCGCGCCTCGACCGGTTACGTGGCGCAGCGCTACAGCCTCTATCCCGATCTCACGCCGACCGAGAACCTCGAGTTCTTTGCCGAAGCGTACGGCATGCCGCGCGCCAAGCGCGTCGCGCGCGCCAAGGAATTGCTCGAATTTGTCGGGCTGACCCAGTTTGCCCATCGCCGCTCCGAGTTCTTGTCGGGCGGGATGAAGCAAAAGCTCTCGCTGGCGTGCGCGCTCATCCATCGTCCCAAGGTGCTCTTGCTCGACGAGCCGACCGGCGGCGTGGACCCGGTGGCGCGCCAAGAGTTCTGGCGGTTGCTGTACACCCTCCTGGCGGAAGGCTCGGCCATTCTCATCAGCACGCCCTACATGGACGAGGCGAGCCGTTGCCACCACGTGGGGCTGATGAATCACGGCAAGATGATGACCGAAGGTACGCCGCACGAAATCGTCAAGTCACTTGTGGGGCATCTCTTGGAACTGGCCGCCACACCCCAACGTACGGCGCGCGAGGTCGCGAACAGTTTCGCAGGTGTGCTTGACGTTCAGGTGTTCGGCGACCGGTTGCACTTGCGTGTGGAACAAGCCGCGCCTGTCATGGAACGCCTGCCCAATGTGCTGACGAAGGCGGGCGTGCAGGTCGCTCATCTGCGCCGCGCCGAGCCGACGTTGGAAGATGTGTTTACGCAGTTACTGGGACAGGAATAAAACGTAAAACGTGATGAGAGCGTTCTCACATTTCACGTTTTACGTTTCACGGTTTACGTGGGGAACATGGACGAACTTGTCATTCAAACGGACAAACTGACCAAACGCTTTGGCGAATTTACTGCCGTTGACCAGGTGACGTTCGAGGTGCGGCGCGGCGAGATCGTCGGCTACGTGGGGCCCAACGGCTCCGGCAAGACGACGACGATCCGGATGTTGTGCGCCGTGCTCTTGCCTTCGGCCGGCAGCGCGCGCGTGTTGGGATTGGACGTCACTCGCCAAGCCGAACAGCTTAGGCCGCAGATCGGCTACATGTCGCAAAAGTTCGCGTTGTACGATGAACTGACGGTCCGCGAGAACCTCGAGTTCTATGCCGGGGTCTATGGCGTGCGATCCAGGGAGCGACTGCGCGAGTCGCTGGAGAACGCCGGCGTGACCGAATTCGCCCAGATACAGGCGGGCCAGCTTTCTGGCGGTTGGCGGCAGCGCCTGGCGCTCGCGTGCGCGTTGGTGCATCAGCCCAAGCTGATGTTCCTGGACGAGCCGACGAGCGGCGTTGACCCGGTGGCTCGCCGCGAGTTTTGGGATCGCATCTATCTGCTGGCCGAGCAGGGCACGACGATTTTTGTCAGCACGCATTACATGGACGAAGCCGAGCATTGCGGGCGAGTGGGGTTCATGCACAGCGGCAAGCTGCTGGCGATTGACACGCCGACCGTGCTCAAAGCGACGCGCTTGCGCGGCGAAGCGTGGGATATTGCCACCGACAAACTGGTGGAGGGCCTGGCAGCGTTGAACACCATAGAGTGTGTCCAGCAGGCCAGCATGGCGGGTGACAAGCTGCACGTCATCACGTCGCCCGGCGAGTGCAGTGTGGATTTGCTCATGCGGACGCTCACGGCGCAAGGCCTCACGGACGTGCGTGCGGCTCCAGCGGATGCGACGCTGGAGGATGTGTTCGTTTCGCTGGCGCGGGGATAAAGCTGGGGGCGCATCTCAACGCACCAGGTAAATGACGGCGACCACCACCCCAATCACCACCACGATCCAGCGCAGCGTGGCGGGTTTGATCCGGCCGGCCAGCCGTCCGCCCAATGCCCCGCCGACCAGCGCTCCCACAGCCATCACCAGCGCAACCGGCCACACCACCTTGCCCGAAAACACGAACAAGATCGCAGCGGCAATGTTGACGCTAAACGCGACGCCCTGTTTCAGCGCATTCAGCCGCGTCAGCGTGTCTTCCAGCGTGAGGCCCAGCACGGCCAGCACGATCACGCTCAGCCCCGCGCCGAAATAGCCGCCATAGACCGCGGCCAGGCCGACCGGCAACATCGCCCATTTCTCAGAGGCCGTCGTTGACCCGTTCTGCGCGGCGCGGCGCGTGAGCCAGGCTCGCAGCGGGTCCTGAACCGCCAGCAAGCCCGAGGCCAGCAGGATGAGGAACGGCACTAGCCGGGTGAACAACTTTTCTCCCGTGTTCAGGAGCAGGATGCCGCCCACCACCCCACCGACGACGCCGGCGGGCAGGACGATCCACAGCCGCCCCTTTTGCCCCCGCAAATCGTTCGACTGGGCGAGTGTGGCCCCCAAGTAGCCCGGGCAAAGCGCAACGGTATTGGTGACGTTTGCCGCTATGGCCGGGATCCCCACCGCGACGAGCGTCGGAAACGTGATCAGTGTGCCGCCGCCGGCGAGCGCATTCACCATACCCGCCGCCGCGGCTGCCAATCCCACAAGAAGAAACTCTAACCCGCTGATCATCTAGTCCTGGTCCTTTCTGCCGGTTATAGGTCGGTATCGCCCTTTATCTTTCGCACATCATCCCCATCAGGGTTTCATGCGGCGTCACACAACGAGGTGCTGGCGGCTGTCATGTGTACGCGCATCTATCGGCCATCATCAGCCACCCTCGAGACTCGCAGGCGGACGACATGGACGATCACGGAATTATACCCAAAATCGGCGGGAGGTGGGTTTTGATCAATCCTTGACCACCGGGAACTGGACTTCAGTCACGTGACGCGGCGAGTCCTCGTTGGCCTGATGGTCGGGGTCGTGATGCAGATAGACTTCACGGATCGCGCCCGCGCGGCGATAGCCGCCGGCCTCGACCCAGGCAAAGATGGCCTGCTTGGCAAGCGGCAATCCGGCGAATGAGCCGTGATGGACGACGCACGCGACCTCGCCCGCGGGCAACTGCCGTACCCTGACCAGGCCGCTTTCCGCAATCGGCCCGGCGATGGGTAGGGCCGCTTCCACGTCAGGGTTTTCGTGCCTTTCGCCGATGTGGACGAACTGGCTCTCGTGATACAGCGCGATGCCCGCGCCGACGCACTCGACGCCGATGTGATTCAGGTATTCGCCGACCTCGTCAAACATCCGCGTGAGCGTCGGCCCAAAGACGTCTTGATCCCAACTG
>CAYGWJ010000147.1:0-6245 GCA_964353405.1 uncultured Anaerolineae bacterium | reverse complement strand
ACCATTTTTTCCCTCAGCTTGGCGCTGGCAAAATCCATGATCGCGACGACGATGACGATGGCGGCGACGGCCGTGCCAGCCGAGCGATATTTGCTGAAAGCAAAATAGTCGTTGTAGAGCAGGTTGCCGATCCCGCCGCCGCCGGCCAATCCGACAATGGTCGCCATGCGCACATTGATGTCCCATTGATAAATCGAATAGGATACAAAGGGCGGAATGATCTGCGGCAGAATTCCGTACACAATCGCCTGCAAGCGCGTTGCGCCGGTTGCTGTGATGGCTTCCAGCGGCCCCTCGTCAATGTTCTCGATGGCCTCGGAGAACAACTTGCCAATCAAACCAAACGTCGTGACCGAAAGCGCCAGCATGCCGGGAAAGCTCCCAAAGCCAACCCAGTAGAAAAAGATCGCTATATACAGCAGTGCTTCGATGGAACGCAACAAGTTGAACATGCCGCGCGTGAGATAATAGATCCAGATGGAGAGTCGGCTCCGCCCGGTCAGGTTACGTGCCGCCAGGAAACTGAAGGGGATCGCCACCAGCGCGCCCAGCGTCGTAGCCAGCAGTGCCTGAAAGATGGTCACGATCATTTCCCTGGTCACAGCGTCTACGACTTCGGGGCTAAGATTGAGCGAAGCGAAACCGCGAATGAGCTGTCCCAGCGTGGGCGCTGGATTGAACAACTCTTTCAGGTCAATCTCGCACAATTGCCAAAAGTAGACGAAAACGGCTGCGCCGACGACGATGTAGAACCAGGCGCGGAGTGATTTGTAGAAGGGGCGCGGCGGTTCAGCGCTGACGTGCGTCGTGCCAACCAATATGCGTTCCCGCCATTTCGCACTCACATAGTCCACGATCATAATAATGATCGCCACCGCCCACAGCGCGGCGGCGTATTGCGTATAGCCGCTCTTGCGAATCGTTTCTACGACAAAGAAGCCGATGCCGCCCCCGGCCACAAACCCGACGATGGTCGCCGAGCGCATGTTAATGTCCCAGCGCAAAAGCGTATACGCCAGGAAAGGCGGGACAATCTGAGGAATGACGGCGTAGCGGATGGTCTGGATCAGATTGGCCCCGGTCGCCGTGATCGCTTCAATCGGGCCTAAATCAATATGCTCCACTTCTTCAGAAAGCAGCTTGGCCAATGCAGCAACCGAGTGGATGGTGAGCGCCAGCACGCCCGCGAACGAACCCAGGCCAACCCACAGGACGACGATCAGTCCCCAAATGAGCGTGTCAATCGCGCGCACGATGTTGAGGAACGTGCGCATCACATAATAAATCACCGTGCCGCCGCGAACGCGCGACATGATGTTGTGCGCCGCGAGGAAACTGAGTGGAATGGCGAGAATGGTCGAAAAGATCGTGGACATCAGGCCGAGCGCAATCGTCTCGATAATCTTGCCCGCTTCGAACGTCGGAATGTTCGCCCCGGCCTGGGCCAGCCCCAGGCGCACGAGCCAGTCCGGCGCGGGCTTGGGCACGATATTGCCAAAGATGTAGTAAAAGTTCTCGCTGGGAACCCACGCGCCTGAAGCATTTTGCGTGAAAAGATCGGGGTGGATAATGTCATTCCCGATTTTGAGAGCATTTCCAAAGCGCGTGACCAGGCGGTCGAGCCGGACGTCCGTCACCTGCCAGGCGATGATGTAGATGACGAGGGCGGGCAGGAGCAAGCCGAGCAAATATAAGCCGCGCTTGCCCTGTGCGCAGCGGTATGCATCATAAACGTTCCACCCCCAGAATAGCGCGAACAACAGAAACAGCCAACTCGTCGGGAGTCCGCCCGCGATGACCTGGGCGATTTTGAAATTGTCGAGCGCCCACGGTATCAAATAGCCCTGCGCCAGCGTGGCAAGCAGGATCAGCGCGCCACGCCAACGCTTGCCCAGGTAAAATTGCCCTGCGCCTGGGATGATCAGCGAAAGGAGGCTTGCCTGAAGGGTCTTGTTCGCAGATGGAAGAGCTGCAGTTGAATTCATAGGATTTCCGATTTTTGATTTTTGATTTTTGATTGTCCGCAATAGATGCCGCCGGCAAATCGAAAATCCAAAATCTGAAATCTAAAATCAGACGATTGAAACGCGCTCGGCTTCCTGACCGTAGATCGCCTTGAACTGCGCGTCGTCAATTTCGTTGGGCAATCCCTCAAAGACCAATTGGCCATCCTTGAGCGCGATCGCGCGCGTGGCATAGCGATGCACCAGGTCGAGAAAATGGAGGCTGCACAGAACCGTGATCTTGAGTTCCTTGTTCATCTGCTCGAGGTACTTTAAAATCGAATGAGCCAGCACCGGGTCGAGCGACGCCACGGGTTCGTCGGCCAGGACAAGTTTCGGTTCCTGCATCAACGCGCGTGCGATACCGACGCGCTGCTGCTGTCCACCGGACAGTGAATCGGCGCGCACGTGCGCCTTGTCCGCCAGGCCGAGTTGCTCCAAATTTTCCATCGCGCGCTGATGATCGGCAGGCGAAAAGTAATTGAACATGCTTTGATAAGGACTGACGTAGCCCAGCCGCCCCGAAAGCGCATTCGTCAACACGGACGAACGCTTGACGAGGTTGAACTGCTGGAAAATCATCCCAATCTGACGGCGCACCTGGCGCATTTCGGAGGAGGGCAATGCGGTTACGTCGGTGTCATTCCAGATGATTTTGCCCGACGTCGGCTCGATCAGGCGGTTGATGCAGCGGAGCAGCGTGGATTTGCCCGACCCGCTCAAACCGATCACGGCCAGAAACTCGCCGTCCTCGACCTGGAAACTCACGTCCCTTAGCGCGACGGTTCCATTGGGATAAACTTTGTAGAGATGCTCGATGCGTAGCATAATCTTCCTCAATAGAGTAGGGGCGAGGTGACCTCGCCCCTACTGATTCGTCAGGAATCGGCCTATTGCTTGACCAACGTGGCTACATCTACGCCGGCTTTCTTCAGCGTCTCGGCGAACGGCGCATAGTACTTGGCATAGTCGGCTTTTTCAAAGGCATCATAGCTGTAGATGCTCTTGACCACGGCGTTGCCGCCGGGATCTTTCATCATGGCAAGGAGCGCATCGGTCGTGATGGTCTTGATCTTGGGATCAAGACCCTTGATGTATTGGAGACCATCATTCGGGATGCGGTCGCCCACGGCGAACACGGTCACCTTTTGCACAATGTCCGGGAACTTGGACACGAGGTTGGTCGGTTTGTCAGTCAGGATGTCCATGAAGGCAACGCCCGCGTCGCAGTCGCCGTTGTACACGGCGATGGCGGCTTTGTCATGCCCGCCGGCGTAGGTGCTCTTCATATCTTTGTCCGGGTCAATTCCCAGCGACTTGAACACGATACGCGGAACGATGCCGCCTGAGGTGGAACCTGCCGACGTAAAGCAGAAGGACTTGCCTTTGACGTCCTTCAGGGTCTTGATGCCCGACCCTGCCTTGGTAAAGTACTCGGGCTTGTAGAATGAAGCCAGTTGTCCCGCCAAGGCCTTGTCGGGATCAAAGTCGAACGCAGCATAAGTGCCGTCCGGCTTCTGGAAGCCGTACTTGCGCTGCGCCACCAGGGCTACGTCCACCTGGTACTTTTGGTAGGCCAGCAGAACCGAGAAGGTATTGAGAAAGCCCATGTGGGCTTTGCCGCCACCCAGCGCTTCAATCGAAGCGGCTTCGCTTGTGCCGGCTTCAACCTTGTAGGTCAGTCCCGTAATCTTGCCCAGGCAGTCTGCCATGGCGGCGCCGCCCCGGGTGATCAGACCGACGTCGACCGAAGGCACAAACTCGATCACGATGGGCTTGTCGGGTGCGCCAAGTTCGCCTGCTTTGGGCGAGAGTGCGTTGGGCAGCTTGTCGCACTTGGCGGGGGCGAGCGGCGGCAACGGCGTTTTGGTCGCGGTCGCCGCAGGAGGCTGAGTGGCAGCTGGCTTGGTTGGCTCGGGCGTATTCGTTGGCGCAGGCGGCTTGGTTGGCGCCACGGTCGGCGGCGGCTGAGTCGGGGCCGTCGTTGGGGCGGGCGGTTGAGTGGGCGCGGGCGCGGGTGTCGCTGGCGCGCCGCACGCGCTGATAAGCGTGGTGGCGATGACGAGCAGGGCCACCAACAGGTACAAACGACGAGTGTTCATTTTCTTTCTCTCCTCTTGAAAAATGTTCGGCGTTTCCGATTTTGAGTGGGACAGGGTGAGTCGTTTCTCTATCCATCACCTCCTTCAGTCGTATCATCTCAATAATTCGCGGGACTAGACTTCCGAAGTCTTGGCAAGACGTTGCGACAAGCGTAAATCCAGTCAAGACTTCGGAAGTCTCCCCTACTTTTTGAGAAGATGCCTTCAGTCTGACGTCAAATGATCGGGCTTTATCTTATAACACTCTGGCGGATTGTGCAACTTGCCCCCTCCCGCACCCTCCCCCGTTCGATTCCTCAGGAATCGAACGGGGGAGGGCCGGGGTGGGGGTCATGGTGTTCCTACGTTGACAAAGTGCGGGTCAACGCGGTCGTTGAGCTGGCTGATCTCCACGTCTTCGTGAATCAGCCCGGCCCAAAAATACAGCGGATTGCGCGGCGGCGCCTGCGTGATGCGGATGCACCCGGTGATGACGGCGCGCTTGCCTACGGGCAGATAATAATAATCCTTGCCGTCAATCGTCTTTATCTCTAGATCGCCCGGTCCGCCGACGGCCCAGCGGAACGGATAATTGGTCAGTTGCGTGTCAAAGCCGATCGCCGCGCGAAACGCGCCGGACTCTTCAGAGTAGCCTTGAGGCCGGTCGGGCCGCGGCGCGTTGAAATTCTGGCCGAGGTCGTAGCATGCGCCGGGCTGAGGGCCGCTGGTGCGAAGGGGAACCGTCCCATAGTTCTCCACCGTCATCGTAAAGCTGATCGTGTCTCCCAGGCGCACCGGGCATTGAGCTTTGGGCGTCGGGCAGATGGAAAAATCCACCTGGCCGTCTACGATTTCCGCGCGCGGCACGCCGCCATCCTGGATGGTCAGCGTCGTCGTGGCGATGGCGTGCTGGCCGACCTTGTCTGTCGCATCGGCATAGACCGTATACGTGTCGTCCGGCGGCGGCTCGGCGCCATTGTCCACGCCGGCGTCGTAATCGAACGTGTGCAGTCCCTTTTCGCCGGGGCGGCGACTGCCGGGCTTTTCAGTGACCGGGTACTGAATGCCATCGCGGCCCAACAGGTACACGCGCTGGTCCGAGTCTTTGTTCACCGCTACGTTGATCGTAGCGCGGTCCGAGATGCCGTCGCGATTCGGCGTGAATACGGACGGCGAAGCCGTCAGCGAAGTGATCTCAATAGGAGTGGTGTCTGCGTCGGCGATGATGAGCGTGCCAGTGCGTTCCTGGGTTTGCCGGCTGTCACTGGCGGCCACGACCCAGGTGTAGGCGCCGTTCGGCAGCGCGCGGTTGTCAATCACGCCGCCAAAGAGCACCGAGTAAGGTCCGGCTGCGCGCGGCTGGTCTTTACGAAAGTAAAAACGCTTGCCGCTCGAGTCTTGCAGGTAAACAGAGATTTTGGCATCGCGGTTCAGCGTGTAATCAATCCTGGCAGCGTCGTTCTGCCCGTCGCCGTTGGGCGTTATCGTCACAGGCTGGAACGCCGCGGATGCCAAAAGTGTGTTGCCGCCACAGCCAGTCAGGGTGAGAGCGAGGGCCAGTATCCAAGCCAGCCGGGCGGTCATTTGAAGGGGCTTGAACAATAGAGCCTCCAGGCAAGATGTAGGGTGCCATCCTCTGTAGCTTCAGTCTAACAGACGGCTAGAAAAGTGTCAAGGCTAGCCCCGGCCATCTGCCATTTGTTATGGGCCATGCGCTATCCGCCGTCCGGGTGATTAGGAATATCGCCGCAGAATCATCGCACGGGCGACTTTTATTACCGGGCTGTTGGGCCGGTCTAGTTGCTGTATAGAACGCTTTGGTATACAATCTTCACAGCATGCATTTCACACTGCCGAGGGTATCCTTGCGAGCTTTTCGCGAAGCGCTGACCTACCTTGACCAATATGCCAATTATGAGCTGAACCGCTCGGTGCAGTATGCGCCGGAGACGTTCAACCTCTTGCGCATCGAGCAACTGCTCGACCGGCTGGGCAACCCGCACCGCGCGTTCAAGGTCGTGCACGTCGCCGGAACGAAGGGCAAAGGCTCTACGTGCCGGATGATCGAGTCGGTGTTGAGTGCGGCGGGTTATCGCACTGGCCTGTACACTTCACCGCACTTGCACACCTTCCGCGAGCGCATCCAGGTGGGTAGGGGCGG
>CAYGWJ010000146.1:0-21543 GCA_964353405.1 uncultured Anaerolineae bacterium | reverse complement strand
TGGCTGCTTGTTGGGCTTGATCTTCGGCTGGCCCTGTTCGCCCTTCAGCCGATTGTTTTCGTCCCGCAACTGCTGCACTTGTTCGCGCAGTTGGCGATTCTCGGCCGTCTGCTCTTCAACCAAGTTGAGCAGGCGCAGAATGGCTTGGCGGGCGCCTTCGATATCTAGGATGCGGTTCAGATCAAAATCTTCCAGCATACAATGGCTCTCACAATGGGTGTTCTCAGCCTCTTCATCATAGGCGATAACGCCCCGCGCGTCCAGTCCAGAACATCCTGAAAAATGAGGCGTTTCGTCCCTTGACCCAGTAAGCCAGTCCAGAGTACAAAGTGACACGATGGTTCAGGCAATTACCCCGGATTATTGGGAAGATACTTTCCGTAGACGTGCAAGCGGGGGTATACGACCATTCTATGGTAAGGTATTAGTCGCCTGCCTCAAAGGTACCGCCCATGCCAACATAGATCCAATCGGTGGTATTCATCGGCGAGTTGTAGCACGTTCCGCCCAGGCAATGCAGGAAGCGACAATCGGGGTCGTCGGCCTTGCCGTAAAAGGTCATGAGGTGCACGCCGGATTCTGAGAGTGTAACCGATTGGTGAATCTGGCCGAAGGGTACAAGGAATTTCACTAATCACCGGAGAATTCACCCTTTACGAAAACTTTCACTTGTGCTAGAATGTCCAACGTTTGGGCCTGGGATTTCCAGGCCGAAATCGCTTGCTCGCTGATTGCCAACTCGGCCAAGGGAGCAGTCTGACGTGCTCATCAACTATCTTCCCATACTGATTTTGCTAGTCATCTCTACGGTACTTGCCGCCTTTGTTATTCTCCTCAGCACCTTTTTAGGCCCACGGCGCCCGACTCACCGCAAACTCCAACCTTATGAATCCGGCATGGCGCCGCTCGGCCCGGCCCAGCGACGTATGCCCGTCAAGTTTTACCTCGTCGCCGTGCTGTTCATCTTGTTCGACATCGAGGTTATTTTCTTTTATCCGTGGGCGGTCACCTTCCGACAATTGGGCCTGTTTGGTTTTATCGAGATGTTGGTCTTTGTAGGAATTTTGCTTATTGGGTACGTGTATGCGTGGAAGAAGGGAGCGTTGGAATGGGAATAGAACAAAAAGCCGCCGACATGGGCGTCGTCACGACCTCGCTCGAGGCCGCCGTCAACTGGGCGCGGACAAACGCCATGTGGCCGATGCTGTTCGGCCTGGCGTGCTGTGCCATCGAGATGATGTCGGCCCAAGCCGCGAACTTTGACATGAGCCGCTTTGGCATGGAGTTGATGCGCGCCAGCCCGCGCCAATCCGATTTGATGATCGTTGCGGGCCGCGTCACGCGCAAGATGGCTCCGGTGCTGCGCCGCCTGTACGATCAAATGCCCGATCCTAAATGGGTAGTGGCGATGGGCGACTGCGCCTCGAACGGGGGCGTGTTCAACAACTATGCCATCGTGCAAGGCGTGGACGAGATCGTGCCCGTGGACGTCTACATCGCCGGCTGCCCGCCTCGCCCCGAAGCGCTGATTGACGGCATCCTCAAATTGCACGATAAAGTCAGGAAAGAAAAACTCGCCGATTGGGCGTAGAGACGTTCGCGAAGCGTGCAACGTCTCTACATGTAACGTCTCTACCGGGATAATGCTATGGCTGAACTGGCACAGATTGTCGAAAAGCTCGAGGCGAAATTTAAAAGCGCGATCGAGGGCGTGCGCGAGTTTCGTGGCGAAGTCACCGTGCAGGTCAAGCCGGACGCGCTCGTCGAGATGGGCACGTTCCTGCGTGACGACCCCGACTGTGATTTCAACTTCCTCTCGGATGTTTCCGGCGTGGATTATTACCCACAAGAGCCGCGCTTTGGCGTCAACTATCACTTGCTTTCGACGAAATACAAGCAGCGCTTGCGGCTCAAGGTGCGCCTCAAAGGCCCCGCTGGCGCGCCGCGCGTGCCCTCCGTCACGTCAGTGTGGCCCGGCGCGAACTGGTTTGAGCGTGAAACGTTCGATTTGTTCGGCGTGATGTTCATCGGCCATCCCGACCTGCGCCGTTTGTTGCTGCCCATGGACTTTCGTGGTCATCCGTTGCGCCGCGACAACCCGTCGGTTCAAGAAGAAGTCCAATTCACGCACAACTTTGAGCAAGTGGACAAAACCAAGCCTTACGCCAAGTCTTGATTGTTGATTGTAGATTGCTGATTGACGATTGGTGCGGTCAATCAACAATCTGCAATCTAAAACACTTGCACCTGCCGCAAGTGCAGGTGTCTAAAATGGAAAAGCTATGTCACTGACCGAATATGGCGTGACTGAGGTTACGCTAGATCAACTGAGATCACTCGTATCGGATCGCGCCTTCACGGGCGACACGATGCTGTTGAACATGGGGCCGCAGCACCCCAGCACTCACGGCGTGTTGCGGCTCTTGCTGGAACTCGACGGCGAAAACGTCGTGTCGTGTGTGCCGGATATTGGCTTTTTGCATACCGGCATTGAAAAGACGTGCGAGGACAAGACGTACATCAAGGTCATCCCACTCACCGATCGGATGGATTACCTCGCGCCGCTGTCCAACAATCTCGGCTACGTGATGGCCGTCGAAAAACTGATGGGCACTCTAGTCCCCATCCGCGCGCAGTATGTCCGCGTCATCCTGTGTGAGCTGACGCGCATCACCAGCCACCTCGTCTGGTTGGCCACGCACGCGCTCGACATCGGCGCGATGAGCGTGTTTCTCTACTGCTTCCGCGAGCGCGAAATGATCATGGACATCTTTGAGATGGTGTCCGGTCAGCGGATGATGGCGAGCTATTTTCGTCCCGGCGGGCTGTGGCGCGATTTGCCGCCCGGCTTTGAACAAGCCGTGCGCCAGGTGCTCAAGGTGCTGCCTGGCCGCATTGACGAGTACGAAGCCTTGCTCGACAAGAACCCCATCTGGCTAGAGCGCACCAAGAAAATTGGCTTTATCAGCGGCCAAGATGCGCTGGCCTGGGGCGTGAGCGGGCCGAGCTTGCGCGGCAGCGGCGTGGATTGGGACATCCGCAAGGCCATGCCTTATTCAGGCTACGATCAGTTCGAGTTCGAGGTGCCGCTGGGCCAGAACGGCGACGTCTATGACCGCTTCCTGTGCCGCATCCGCGAGATGCGCGAGAGCCTCAAGATCGTCAGGCAGGCGTTGGACAAACTGCCCGGCGGCCCGTTCATCACGTCAGATCGCAAAATCGCACCGCCGCCCAAGGAAGAACTGGCCTACTCGATGGAATCGCTCATCCATCATTTCAAGCTGTGGACGGAAGGTTTCCAAGCGCCGGAAGGCGAAGTGTACGCATCCGTCGAATCGCCGCGCGGCGAGTTCAGTTGCTACCTCAACAGCGATGGCTCATCCAAACCGCGCCGGGTCCATTTCCGCGCGCCGTCGTTCGCCAATCTTTCCGCGCTGCCCATTATGAGCAAGAATGTTTTTGTCGCCGACCTGGTGGCGATTGCGGGCAGCCTTGACATTGTGTTGGGCGATGTAGATCGGTGAGGAGTGAAACGTGCTGGCAGACAAGTATCGCAAAGAATTAGACGCCATACTGACCAAGTATCCTGACAAGCGCTCGGCGATCTTGCCGCTGCTTTACATCGCTCAAAAAGAGTACGGCTACTGCACCGACGACGCCATCCGCCAGGTGGCAGAATTGGTCGGCGTCGAACCGACACACGTGCGCTCAGTCGTGGGGTTCTATACGCTGTATTACGATCATCCGGTCGGCCAGCATGTCGTTCAGATTTGCGATGACTTGCCGTGCGCATTGCGCGGCGCGGATCAGTTTGTGGAGCATGTTTGCAGGAAGCTGGGTCTCGATCCGGAGCACGTCCGGCATGGCGGTCAAACCACAGACGATGGACAGTTTACCGTCGAGGCGGTTCCGTGCATCGCCGGGTGCGACCGGGCGCCGCTGGCTCAAATTGATCTGGATTACTTCCAAAATCTGGACGAAAAGAGATTCGACGAGATCGTGACGCGGCTGCGGAACGGTCAGCCGGCCAAGTAAGCGGCCGTCGGATGCCGTCTATCACGCTTCGCTACCTGACCCTTGACGATCACGACGCGATCCTGGCGTTGTGGCGGCGAGCCGGATTGAGCTGCCGTCCGCAGGGACGCGATCGCCGCGAGGCATTTGCCGGACAACTTGCCGGCGGCGCGTTTGCGCTGGGGCTTGAGGACGGCGGCCAGTTGGTTGCGTGCGCCGTCATCACCGATGACACGCGCAAGGGTTGGATCAATCGGCTGGCAGTTGATCCGGACTATCGGCGGCAAGGTCTGGCTGCGCGGTTGATCAAAGAAGCGGAACAGGCGCTGAGAGGCAAGGGCATTCACGTCTTTGCCGCTCTCATTCACAGTGAGAATGCGCCTTCGCAGAGTTTGTTCCAGCACGAGGGATACAAGCCGCTCGACATTGTGGTTGTGACCAAGCGAGATGACGAGGACGCGTAATGACACAGCGTATTCTTTTGCGTGACCTGGATATTCCCAACATCGGCCAGCTCGACGTGTACGTCAAGAACGGCGGTTATGAGGCTCTGCGCAAGGCGCTCACTTTTATGCAACCGGATCAAGTCACCGATGTGGTCAAAGCTTCCGGCTTGCGCGGACGCGGCGGCGCGGGTTTTCCAACCGGCCTCAAGTGGAGCTTTATCCCGAAGGATATCTTTCCGCGCTATGTCACCGTCAACGCGGACGAGTCCGAGCCGGGCACGTTCAAAGATCGGCAAATCATTGAAAAGAATCCGCACCAATTGATTGAGGGCGCGGCGCTGTGCGCTTACGCTGTCCGCGCGGAAAAGGCGTATATCTATTGCCGTGGTGAGTTTGCCGAACCGGCCCGCACACTGCAAGCCGCGATTGACCAGGCGTACCAGGCCGGCTACCTGGGCAGAAACATTTTCGGCGCCGGCATCAACATTGATATCGTCGTTCACCTCGGCGCAGGCGCATACATTTGCGGCGAAGAGACGGCGCTCCTCGAATCGCTGGAAGGCAAGATCGGCCAGCCGAGACTTCGCCCGCCCTTCCCCGCCGTGGCAGGTCTGTACGCCAAGCCCACCGTCATCAACAGCGTCGCGACGCTGGCCAACGTCCCGTTTATCGTCGTCAACGGAGCAGACGCCTACCGCAAGTTTGGGACGGAGAAATCGCCCGGCGCCAAGATCGCCTGTCTGTCGGGTCACGTCAAGCGGCCGGGCAATTATGAATTTGAGTTAGGCAAGATCACGTTCCGCGATCTGATCTTTGGGGCAGACTATGGTCAAGGCTTGCTGCACGATGGCGCCCAACTAAAAGCCATCTTGCCATCCGGCGCGTCTTCGGTGCTGCTGGGCGCGGACAAGCTCGACACGCCGCTGGATTACGAATCCGTCGCCGCGACCGGCTCGATGCTCGGCAGCGCCTCGGTGATCGTGATAGACTCGACCACCGACATCGTCTGGGCGATCTATAAAGCGATCAAATTTTTCAAGCACGAGTCGTGCGGCAAGTGCACACCTTGCCGTGAGGGCACGTTTTGGATGCTTCGTATCTATGAGCGGTTGGTTCACGGCCAGGCCACCCTGGCCGACATTGACTTGCTTGACAGTGTGGCTGGTCAGATACAGAACAAGTGCTTTTGCCTGCTGGGCGAGTTTTCCATCGCGCCCGTGCAGTCGTCTCTCAAGCTGTTCCGTGACGAGTATTTGGCAAAGGTCAAGTAGCAAGGGTGATCTTTATGCAACACGCCGACAAGATGTCTTTAAAAGCCTTCTGGGATGCTGTAGAGCGGCGACTTGCAGCATGTTCTGCCGACGAGCTTCGCGGCATTCTGCGCGGTATAGCGCAAGAGACGCCGCCGCCGGGACGCCAAGCATTCCTGGGCAAGCTCAAACCAGTTGCGGAAACGGCGGCGGCTGTCCAAAAGGCGATGGGGCAGGACGATTTGCTGGCAGACGTGGATGATCTCGCCAGTGAGCTCAAGACGGCGATGGATCAGGCCAAAGAGCCCTGGGAAGACGATCACGATTGGCACGGGCATGACGATTACGGCGAGTATGACGAGGAAGATAGCCTGGAGCCTTACGAGGGATTCATCGAGCCGCTGACCGTCTTGTTTGACCGGACGGAAGGGGTGTTCGATCACGGCCATTTGAAGCTTGCCCGCGAAGCGTATCAAAAGCTGTTCGAGGTGCTTGGTCTCGAGGATGACTATGGGCGTGGGATAAGGGTGGACGACCTGGACAGCATAGAGGGTGGCGAAACCGTCGCCCGCTACCTCCGTGCGGTCTATGAAACCGAAAAGCCAGCGCGCCGGCCCAAGGCGCTCTTTGAACAGATGTTACAGGTGCGGTCGCAGATCACCAAGCTGCGCCCGACGTTGAGTGACATCATCGAGATTTCTATAAAGCCGCTGCCCGACTATGACCGCTTTATTGAAGACTGGATTGTCTTCTTGCAAAAGCAGGACGGCAGCGAAGCTGATGTCTGGCTGCGAGAAGCCATTCGCCTATCGCGAGGCACGGCGGGATTGGAAGAGTTGGCGCGGGCAGAAGGTAAAAAGCGTCCGCGCGCTTACCTGGACTGGTTCACCGCGCTGGAAAGCGAAGGCAAACACCGAGAAGCTCTGGTTGCCGCACAAGAGGCGCTCGAGGCGCTGCCCGCCAAGCTGCCCATCCGCGCTGCCGTCGCGGATCATCTTTGCGCTGCCGCCACCAGGCTCAAAGAGACACAGGCTGTGCGCGTTGGACGCTGGGAAGCATTTCTTGTCAAGCCGACCCTCAGGCGCTTGCTTGACCTGTGGAGTGCCCCTTCCACTGACGAGGAACGAATCAACTTGATGCAGCAAGCGGCTCAACACGTCAAGGACTATATCGCGCATCCGTCCCGCCGCCAGGAGACGTACGGGGTCGAACGGCACGAAGATAATCTTGAGGCAACGGTATGGATAGACAAATCCGTACTGGCCCATGCGTATCTGCTGGCCGGCGATTGGGACGCGGCACATCAATTGGCAACGCGCGAGAAAACGCTAGGATGGAGCAGCAGTGACAATCCACAAGGGTTGGTCGTACCGTTCTTGCTCGTGCTGCTGTCTGGCAAACCACTCGCCGCGCTGCCGTCGAACCTGGCGCAACTCTGGCAGCGGGCGTTGAGCACGAGCGTTGGCTTCGGCGAGTGGGATGATGAAAACGAGGAAGGGAACAAGGCGACCAAGCGGTTAGAGCGCGCTTATACTGAGAGGCTTGCCAATGCATCCCTAACAACTGACCAACAAAAGGAGCTGTTGTCCTGGTGCCAGCATGTGGCCCTGCAGCGAACGGACGACATCGTGGGCAATCAGCACCGTGGCAGTTATGGCAAAGCGGCTGAGCTGACCGCCGCGTGCGCAGAAACCTTGCAATTGCAGGGAGAGACCAAGGAAGCAGATGCTTTTCTGGACGATGCACGCAATCGCTTTCCACGCCACCGCGCCTTTCAATCCGAATTGGACGCAGCGACTCTGCGGATGGGGCGCAGCTTGAAACGAAAAGGATGACAAGGGAAGAAGATAAAAGGTTTGATCAAGTGATTAAACTCTTTACCATCGGTCACAGCAATCATAGCCTGGAAAAATTCATTCGCTTACTCGAAGACAACGGCATCATGCTATTGGTTGACGTTCGCACTGCGCCCTTTAGTCGTTACAATCCGCAGTTCAACAAAGAGAACCTTGAAAGTGTATTGCCGCAGCGTGGTATTCAATATGCCCAGGCAGGCAAGTATCTGGGTGGACGGCCAACCGATCCAACTTGCTACAAGAGTCGCGTGCTGCCAGCAGAAGGCACAGATTACTTGCACGAGGTGGACTATACGGAGGTCATGCAGCGCAAATGGTTTGTCCAGGGTATTGACCGGTTGTTGGAATTGGCAGACGAACAAACCACAGCCATCATGTGCAGTGAAGAGAACCCGGCCGAATGTCACCGGCACCACCTGATTGCTCAATTCCTGATAGCTGAACATCCAGACGTGAACGTTCGCCACATTCGCGGCGACGGCGCGGTATTCGGCGCCAAGTCGTTGCGCACGTCAGTGGACGAGCCGGTGGCTGATCAACCCGCAATGCTCTAGAGATCGCTATGTGGCTTTACACGATTGGCTTTACACACAAGCGGGCCGAGACTTTTTTCGAGCTTTTGCGCCAACGTGGCGTGCAAAGAGTGGTAGATATTCGACTGAATCCAGGGGGACAGCTATCAGGTTTCGCCAAGCAGGACGATTTACCATATTTCCTTTCCAGACTTGCGGCGGGCTGCCAGTACATTCATATCCCGGAGCTTGCTCCGACAAAGGAAATTCTCGGCGACTATCGCTCGGACTCGGATTGGTCTCGTTACGTGGCGCGCTTCGAGTCGCTCATGGACGAGCGGGGAATCCCAGAGACCTTGCGCCGAGCAGATTTTGAGACGCTGGCGTCTTGCTTGCTGTGCAGCGAACCCACTCCCGAGCAATGTCATCGCCGCCTGGTGGCTGAACGGCTGGCGGCACATTGGCCTGACGTTGAGATCATTCATCTATAATGAAAGACTGCAAGATGCAAGAGGCAGGAATGCGGCCTTATTTCATCTGGAATGCCGATTTGACCGAAGAGGATGTCCGGCAAATTCTGGCAACGGGCAGCGACTATTCGCGCGTTCAGATGATGAGCACGATTTTGCACTATGCACGCTTCAACGACATTTGGAATTATTTGAGTGTGCGTGACGTGCAAAAGTGGTTCTGGCAGATTCCATGGCGAGATGTGGAACTGCGCGATTATTGGAAGTGGGCGTTGACTCTGTGGGGGTATCCGCCGGATGAATGTAAAGATTTGGTTCAGCGTATCAAGCCAGCCTGACTGGCAAGCGATTAACGATGGACAAGAGATATGGCGATCAACCTGACGATTGACGGCAAACCTGTTTCCGTGCCACCCGGCACTAATGTGGCCGATGCGGCGAAAAAGGCCGGAGTCAACATTCCGGTGTTTTGCTACCATCCCAAGCTGGAACCGGTCGGCATGTGCCGCATGTGCCTGGTCGAAGTGGGCACGCCGCAAGTTGACCGCAACACGCGCCAGCCGGCGCTCGATGCGGAAGGCAAACCCGTCATCGCGTGGATGCCAAAGCTGCAGACAGCTTGCACCACGCCCGTCAGCGAAGGCATGGCCGTCCGCACGGAAACGCAGGTCGTCAAGGACGCGCAGCGGGCGGTGCTCGAGTTTCTGCTCACCAGTCACCCGCTCGATTGCCCCATCTGCGACAAGGGCGGCGAGTGCCCATTGCAAAACTTGACGCTGGGCTTTGGCCCTGGGTCAACTCGCTTCGAATACTCGGAAAAGCAGCACCTGGCCAAGCAGGTGCCGCTGGGCGACTTGATCTATCTCGACCGCGAGCGGTGCATCCAATGCTCGCGCTGCATCCGCTTCCAGGATAAAGTCGCCGACGATCACGTACTCGGGTTTTACAATCGCGGGCGCACGATGGAGATCACGACGTTCTCCGACCCGCCGTTCGATAGTTATTTCTCCGGCAATACGACGGACATTTGCCCCGTCGGCGCCTTGACCACGAAAGACTTTCGCTTCCGCGCTCGACCGTGGGAGCTCAAGAACGTGCCGAGCGTTTGTGATCACTGCGCCGTTGGATGCAATCTCACGCTCGGCACGCGCCGCAGCGCCAGGGGCGGCGGTGGCTGGGAAATCTTGCGCGTGATGCCGCGCCCGAACGAGCAGGTCAACGAGATCTGGATTTGCGACAAGGGCCGCTTTGGTCACGGTCACGCGCGCAGCGCGGAGCGGCTCTCTGGCCCGCTGGTTCGCGATGCGAACGGCGAATTGAAACCCGCCTCGTGGGACGATGCGCTTTCGATGGTCGCCGGACATTTAAAGGCCGCCGACGAGCGCGTGGTTGGATTGGTGGGTGACCGGTTGGCGAATGAAGACCTGCATGTTTTCGCTAAACTGTTCCGCGACGGACTAGAGTCTCAGAACATCGAGGTTCGCCCCAACGTGGCCGGATATCACGTCGCCAGGCAATATGGCGTGGCGAGCGGCACGGATTTTGGGACGATGGGCAAGGGCACGGCCCTCTTGGTCATCGCGGGCGACGTGGAAGAGGAAGCGCCGGTATGGTTCTTGCGGATTCGCGGCGCGATGGAACGCGGCGCGTCGCTCGTCGTGGCGAATGGACGCGAGACCAAGCTCGACCGTTACACCCAAGGGCTGCACTATCGCTATGGAACTGAGACCCAAGTTGTGTTGGGCTTGCTCAACGTCGTCTTTGCCGAGAACCTGGTCAAGCCTACAGTCGCCGCCAAGATTGACGGGCTGCATGAACTCAAGTCAGAGGTGGCAGCCTACACGTCCGAGCGCGTGTCTATTTTGACGGGTGTTTCACAACAGGATTTGGTCAACGCGGCCCGGTCGCTCGCCAACGCGACGGACGCCGTGTTTATCTTTGGCAGCGAGGGCGTCAAGGATGGCGAGGCGCTGGCTCAAGCGGTCGCCAATCTCGCGGTCGTCACGGGCCACGTGGCTCGACCGAATAATGGCCTGCTTCGATTGTTGCCGCACAATAACTCGCAAGGTGCGGCTGATTTGATTGGAACCACAAGCGCCGAATCTCAACTTGTGAATGCCAAGACCATTTACATCGTCGGGACGGATCCGGTGGGCGATGGCGAAGCCTTGCCCCCAGACGCATTTGTCGTCGTGCAGGAATTGTTCCTGACCGAAACCGCCCAGCGTGCGAACGTGGTACTTCCGGCAGTGTCCTTTGCCGAGCGCGATGGCGCGTACACCAATGCTGAGCGGCGTGTCCAACGCTTTTACGCCGCGCTGCCCACGACGGTTGACGCTCGTCCTGATTGGGACATTATCATGGATATCGGCCGGCGGCTGGGGATGAGCTGGCGCACTTTCGCCGCTGAACAAGTGATGGAAGAACTCGCGCGATCTGTTCCGGCTTACGCGGGACTGAATTACGGACGGCTCATGCAGACGCAGGATCAGTGGCCGCCGGTGGGCGCTGAGGATCTGTATTTCGGCGGGACGGCGTACGACAATCGCGGCGGGCTGGGCGCGCAATATCCCGCCGAGTGCGAAAAGATGCAACGCTTTGCCGTCCAGTGGGCCGAGCCGCCGGCTCTGCCTTTTGGCGAACTCATCGCCGTGCCCGTGCGCCGGCTGTATCATCGCGGCACGCTCATCGCAGAGTCGCATGTGCTCGACCCGCGCACGCTGTCGTCCTACATCCAACTTTCCCGCGCCGATGCCGAGCGGCTTGGCATCGCCGACGGCGACGTGGTGACCGTGACATTCGCATCCGGCGAGCGAGAGATGACCGCTCGCGTGGACGGGCAAGCTCCCAACGGCGCAGTGCTCGTCCCTGCGCCCATCACGACCAACATCACGTTGACGAATGTCAGCAAAAAGTGAGGCTAGGGCTGAACTTGCAATTTGTCAGCTCGCATCCATTGCAGCGCGCAATACGGATTACGCATTACGCATTACGCATTACGTATTACGCATTACGCATTACGGATTACGCATTACGTTTTACGTTTGAGGTCTTTATGGCCGATTTCCTGATCGAAGCAAGCATCAAGAGTCTGCTGATCTTTGCCCTGGCGATGGGCGGCTTTGCCTACGCCACCTGGATCGAGCGCAAGCTCCTCGCTCGCTTGCAGATGCGCTACGGCCCGAACCGCGCGGGCAAGTTTGGTTTGCTGCAGCCGGTCGCCGATGGGCTCAAGCTGTTCTTTAAAGAGGAACTCACGCCGGCGGGCGCGGACAAGGTCATCTTTACCATCGCGCCTATCGTCACGCTGCTGCCGGCCTTGCTCGTGTTCGCCGTCATCCCGATTGGCGGCAAGGTCAACTTGTTCGGCGCCGAGCGCGATCTGGTTCTGGCGCCTGATTTGAACGTGGGCGTCCTGTACATCCTCGCCGTGACGTCCATTGCCGTGTATGGCATTACGATGGCGGGCTGGTCATCGAACAACAAGTACGCGCTCCTGGGCGGGTTGCGCTCGACGGCGCAGATGATCAGCTACGAGCTGGCGATGGGCCTCTCGATCCTGGCGGTGGTCCTGACCGCGGGCACGCTCAACGTACAAAAAATCGTCGACGCGCAACAGCACGTGTGGTTCATCTTTCTCCAGCCGCTCGCGTTCATTCTCTATCTGATCACCACGACGGCCGAAGTGAACCGCGCGCCGTTCGACCTGCCGGAAGCCGAGCAGGAATTGACCGCGGGCTATCACACCGAGTACAGCAGCATGAAGTTTGCGCTGTTCTTTGCTGCAGAATACATCAAGATGATCGCCGTCGGTGCGCTCGGAGCGACCCTGTTCCTTGGGGGCTGGCGCGGCCCGTTCGTAGATCAAGCGCCGCTGCTCGGCCCGGTGTATTTCCTCATCAAGACCGTTTTGGCGATGGTCGTGTTTGTGTGGATTCGCGGCACGCTGCCGCGCTTGCGCTATGACCGGTTGATGGCTTTTGGCTGGAAGCTGTTACTCCCTTTATCGTTGGCGAATGTGATGGTGACGGCATTGGTGATTGTGTTACTGGGAGGCAAGTGATGTTAGACTTGTTCAAGAGTTTCGTCGGCACGAATGTCGAGTTTGCCAGGGGCTTTGCCACAACTTTCCGGCAGCTTTTCCGCAAGCCGGTGACGGTTGAATATCCCTTTGTCAAGAAACCACCCAAGCAGCGCTTTCGCGGCCGGCACGAGCTGCGCCGCTACGACAATGGCTTGGAGCGCTGCATCGGTTGCGCGTTGTGCGCGGCGGCCTGTCCTGCCGATGCGATTTACGTCGAAGCGGCCGAGAATACCGATGCCGGGCGCTACTCGCCTGGCGAGCGTTACGCCAGGACCTACGAAATCAATATGCTGCGCTGCATCTTTTGCGGCTATTGCGAAGACGCCTGCCCGACAGACGCGATTGTATTGACGGACAAGTACGAGCTTTCGACCTACGACCGGCGCTCACAGATCTATGTCAAGTCTCAGTTGATCGTCCCGCCGCCGCAAGGCAAGTCGGACACGCCGCATCAAGTGCCAGAGCACAGCTTTGACCGGCCCATCTTGCCAGAAGGGCTTGTATCGGAACCCTAGTCTGAGGTAAACCGTGAACCCATTGACCGAGCAATATATCATGTTTGGCATCGTGGGCGCCATCGCGCTGGGGGCGGCGCTGGGGATGCTGACCAGCCGCAACGCGATCTATAGCGCATTGTTCCTGGTGCTCACCATGTGCTCCCTCGCCGTGTTCTTTCTCATCCTGGGCGGGCCGTTCATCGCCGTCGTCCAGGTGAGCGTGTACGCCGGCGCGATCATGGTGCTGTTCCTGTTCGTCATCATGTTGTTGGGCGCGGAACACACGCCCGGCGAGCAGAATCTGCCCTGGCAGCCGGCCGTCGCCATCCTCCTTGCCATCGTGCTCTTGGGCACGACGGGCTACACGCTGTGGCGAACGGCTCCGTGGTCTGCAGCGGGAGCGGCTCCAACCGCGATGCTGGGCAGCGTCGAATCCATCGGCCAGCGACTCTATAGCATTTACCTCTTCCCCTTTGAAGTCACCTCGGTACTCTTGCTGGTGGCGCTGGTCGGCGCGGTCGTCATGACGAGGGACACGAAATGAACCAGGATGTCTTTCCCCAGGTTTTGCCTTTGTATCTTGCGTTGAGCGCGGCGCTGTTTTCCATTGGCGTGATCGGCGTGCTGATTCGCCGCAACGCCATCGTCATCTTTATGTCGGTCGAGTTGATGCTCAACAGCGCCAATCTGGCATTCGTCGCCTTTGCGCGTTACTTTCAAGAGCTCGACGGGCAGATCATTGTGTTCTTTGTGATGACGGTCGCCGCAGCCGAAGTCGCCGTGGGACTCGCGCTGATCGTGGCAATCTTCAAGACCAAGAAGATCATTAACGTGGATGACCTTAGTTTGATGAAAGGGTGAAATGGCGAATCGCCGATGCCTATCGGCGCTGGGTCAAGCAACACCCTGACAAGATGGAGCAAGCATGACACAGGTTTTCAATCTGGCCTGGCTCATCATCGTCTTTCCGGCACTCGGAGTGACGTTCAACGCTTTCTTTAGCACGCGCTTCAAGCAAGAAATCGCGAGCTATGTCGCCATTGCCGCATCGGGACTCGCGTTCCTGATGTCGTTGCTGGTGCTTTTCGCGCTGATGAGCTTGCCGCCGCAAGACCGCTCGGTTCAGGTGCCGCTTTACACCTGGCTCACTTCCGGCAATTTCCACCTGGAATTCGGCCTGCTGATTGACACACTGGCTGCGACGATGCTCATGGTCGTGACGTTTGTCGGCACGCTGATTCACATTTACTCCATCGGCTACATGCACGGCGACAGCCGCTATCGCCGCTTTTTTGTCTACCTCAACCTGTTCATGACCTCGATGCTCATCCTGGTCCTGGGCAACTCGTACGTAATGATGTTCGTCGGCTGGGAAGGCGTGGGGTTGTGCTCGTACCTGCTCATCGGCTTCTGGTTCGAAAAGGAAGCCAATAATAATGCGGCCAAGAAAGCTTTTATCACCAATCGTGTGGGCGATTTTGGGTTCTTGCTCGGCATGTTCCTGATTTTCGTCACGGTCGGCTCACTGCAATACAATCAAGTGTTTGAGGCCGCCGAGCAAGGTCACGTAGCGATGGGCGTGGCGACGGCGATTACGCTGTTGCTCTTTGTCGGCGCGGCGGGCAAGTCGGCGCAGATTCCGTTGTACATCTGGCTGCCGGACGCGATGGCAGGTCCCACGCCCGTCAGCGCGCTGATCCACGCCGCGACGATGGTCACGGCGGGCGTCTACATGATCGCGCGCAGTCACCCGCTGTTCGCGCTCGCGCCCACTTCACAGGAGGTCGTCGCCATCGTGGGCGCATTGACCGCCATCTTGGCCGCGACGATTGGCCTGGCGCAGTTTGACATCAAAAAGGTCCTGGCTTATTCGACCATCAGCCAGCTTGGCTTCATGGTCAGTGCGGTGGGCATGGGCGCCACGGTGGCCGGCATCTTTCACCTGGCGACGCACGCGTTCTTCAAGGCGCTGTTGTTCCTCGGCGCGGGCAGCGTGATTCACGCGATGGAGCACGGGCATCACGAGGCCGAGCACGCGCAAGCGCACGGACCTTCTGGACATGGCAGCAAAAAGACGCAGCGACATCGAGATGAGCGTCCCTTTGACCCGAACGATATGCGCCTGATGGGCGGCCTTGCGACCAAGATGCCGCTCACGTTCTGGACGTACGTCATTGGCGCGGCGGCGTTGATGGGCATTCCGCCGCTGGCCGGCTTTTGGAGCAAGGACGAAATTCTGGCTGAGGCGTTTGCCAAGGGCGTGACCGAAGGAAAGCCGGCCTTCTCGCTGGCATTCTGGCTGTTGCTGGCGGCCGCATTCTTTACCGCGTTCTACATGACGCGCCAGGTGCTGATGGTGTTCTTTGGCAAGCCGCGTCACGCCGCCGCTGAACTCGCGCCCGAAAGCCCGCGCGTGATGACGTACGTGCTGGCGGTGCTGGCGTTCTTTGCCGCCGTCGCGGGTCTCATCAACGTCACCGGCGCATTCACGGCCTGGCTCGAGCCGGAAGAACATTTTGCCGGGCTGAATCTATGGGTGGCGGGGTCTTCGATCCTCGTCGCGTTGGTCGGCATTGGGCTGGGCTATCTCATTTACCGCCCGCGCGACGCTCGCGCGCCCAAGGGAGTGGACGATCCGCTGCGCTCGCTCGGCATCCTCTTTACCACGCTGAACGCCAAGTATTGGGTGGACGAAGCGTACGGTTTCTTGTTCATCCGGCCGTTCAAGTGGCTGGCTCAATTTCTGGCTTATGTGATTGACGGGCGCTTCTGGCACGATTGGTTCCACGACACCGTCATTGCTGGAACGTTCAAGAGCGGGGCGCATGTTCTGGCGAATCCGATTGACCTGGGCATCATTGACGGCGCGGTGAACGGCATGGCGCGAGCCGTCCGCTGGTGCTCGGCTCAACTGCGGCAGGTTCAAACGGGCTATGTCCGCAACTATGCTTTGTCGGTGTTGTTGGGCGTCGTCGTCATCGTGGCGTACTTTGCGTTGCGGTGAATTGAAGGAGGCTACAATGGCTTATCAACCATCTTATACACTCGCAGTTGATCGTCAGGATGTAATCGTGAAATTCAAGCGCGATGTGATTGATCGGGACGCGTTGGGCCGGTTTCTCGACTATATCGAATTGGAGTCTATCAGGAAAAGGAGCCAGCTTTCGGAAGCTGAGGCGGAGGCTCTGGCGAAAGAGATTGACGGCGCAGTGTGGGAGAACATTAAACACCTGTTTGTAGAGGCATAAATGGCGACCGTGCAGCGACCCGTCGTCGTTGATACCAACATCCTCTTTTCGGCGCTGTTGAGCCGGAAGAGCGATTTTGCCGAGGGTTGGGTAATATCAACAGCGCAGTGACGAAATGATTCGCGATACAAAAAGCGGAATTGGTTGTGCGTTGCATAAGCGCATTACCTGTACTGTACAAATTGTTTGTCAGCCGTCATTCAACACTCGAAAGAGGTCCGCATGAACGTATTGAACTTTCCGTTGTTGACCATCATCACCTTCTTGCCGCTCGTCGGCATCCCGATCCTGCTATTGATGAAACACGACGCCGCGCGGGAAGAGGCGATGAAGCGAGTGGCGCTGGGCGTCTCGGCGTTCACCTTCGTCGTCTCGCTCGTCCTGCTGTTTGGCTTTAGCCTGGGCACAGCCGAGCCGCAGTTTGCGGAAAAGGCAGTGTGGGTGCCGCAGTGGGGCATTCACTATTTCCTGGCCGTGGACGGTATCAGCCTGTGGCTGGTGCTGTTGACCACGCTGCTCATGCCCATTGCCATCCTCTCGGGGTGGAATGCCATCCACGACCGGCTTCGCGAATACCTGATCTTTATGCTCCTGCTCGAGACCGGCATGTTGGGCGTGTTCGTCTCGCTCGACCTGTTCCTGTTCTATGTCTTTTGGGAATTTACACTCGTCCCCATGTATTTCCTCATCGGCATCTGGGGCGGCCCGCGCCGGGTGTACGCGGCGGTCAAATTCTTTTTGTACACGATGGCGGGTTCCATCCTGATGCTGCTGGCGATCATTTCCTTGTGGCTCACGGCGCAGGCGCAGGGCAACGCCACGTTCGCCTTGCCTGACCTGATCAAGGTTGCCAACGGTCTGCCCGCTCAAACGCAGTTGTGGCTGTTCATCGCCTTTGCAGCGGCGTTCGCCATCAAAGTCCCGCTGTGGCCGCTGCATTCCTGGCTGCCCGATGCGCACGTCGAAGCGCCCACGGCCGGTTCGGTCATCCTCGCGGGCGTTTTGCTCAAGATGGGCACGTATGGCTTTGTGCGCTTCAACCTGCCGCTCTTCCCGGCCGCATCGGTGCAGGCCGCGCCGACCATCGCCATCCTCGCCATCATCGGCATCATCTACGGCGCGATCGTGTCCTTCGCGCAGACCGATGTCAAGAAACTCGTCGCGTACTCGTCCGTGTCGCACCTGGGCTTTGTCATGCTCGGCATCTTTTCGCTCACGCCGCAAGGCATCCAGGGCGGCCTTATTCAAATGGTCAACCACGGCCTTTCGACCGGCGCGTTGTTCCTCCTGGTCGGCATGATTTACGAGCGCAAGCACACACGGGAGCTGTCCGCTTTCGGCGGGCTGATGAAGCTGATGCCCGTCTATGGCGCGCTGTCGCTCATCGTCGTGCTCAGCTCGATGGGGCTGCCTGGGCTGAACGGCTTTGTCGGCGAGTTTACGATCTTGCTCGGCTCGTTCGGCAGCCAGGCGCTGGCGCCGCAGGCATGGATTTACACCGCGTTCGCTTCGACCGGCATCATCCTGGCCGCGGTCTATATGCTGTGGATGTTCCAGCGCGTCTACCTGGGCGAGGTCAAGCCCGAGAATCAGGATATGCGGGACCTTTCGGCGCGCGAAGAATGGACGCTGATCCCGCTGGTCGTGATGATCTTTGTCATCGGCCTGTTTCCCGCGCCGTTCTTTGCCGTGATGACGAACTCGGTCAACGCGATCCTGGAGCGATTGCCGAGCCTTGTTGCCGCTGTGCACTAACACACTGACAAACTAACGCACTAACAAACTAGCAAACTAGAGAACTAGACCTATGCAGCTTTCTACAAACGACTGGCTTTCGATCCTGCCCGTGCTCATCCTGAGCGTCTGGGCAATGGTCTTGCTCATCATCGAGCTGTTTCTGCCCAAAGAGCGTTCGTCGCTGATCGGCTGGTTGAGCATGATCGGCATCGTCGGGGCGATGGCGGCTTGTATGGCCTTGAGCGCGAATCGTCTCTCCGGCTTTAGCGGCATGGTCGTGCTGGACCCCATGGCCGCGTTCATCAGCCTCGTCGGGCTGCTGGCCACCTTGCTGACGGTGTGGGCCTCGCTGAATTACATCCGCGATCGGGGCATCGAGCGCGGCGAATACTATGCGCTCCTGCTCTTTTCCACGAGCGGTATCATGTTGATGGCGCAAGCTAACAATTTGATCGTGGTCTTTCTCGGATTGGAGCTGCTCTCGATCCCGCTCTATATCCTGGCCGGCTTTGCGCGCCCGCAACCGGAATCGGAAGAAGCCGCCATCAAGTATTTTTTGCTCGGCGCCTTTGCCACCGGCTTTCTGGTGTATGGCATCGCGCTGGTCTATGGCGCGACCGGCACGACGGACCTTGCGCAGATTGCGCAGGTGGCCCAGACGGGCAAGAATGCGACGTTGCTGTTGGTTGGCGCTGGTCTGATCATTGTCGGCCTCGGCTTCAAGGTGGCCGCCGTGCCATTCCACATGTGGACGCCGGATGTGTACGAAGGCGCGCCCACGCCGATCACGGGGTTCATGTCGGTCGGGGCGAAAGCGGCTGGCTTTGCGGCGCTCCTGCGAGTGTTGCTCTTTGGTCTCGGCGCCGTGCGATTGGACTGGATGCCGGTGCTGGCGATTCTTTCGGCGTTGACGATGATCCTGGGCAATGTGGTCGCGCTCACACAGACCAATCTCAAGCGTATGCTGGCGTATTCGAGCATCGCTCACGCGGGATACATGCTGATGGGCCTGGCGGCCGGGACTAGTGCCGGACTGTCGGCGGTCCTGTTCTATTTGCTGGCCTACACCTTCACCAACATCGGTGCATTCGCCGTATTGACGGCCCTGGCTCAGGGCAAAGGCGAAGATCAGACCTTTCCGCAATACGCGGGACTCTCGCGCAAGCATCCGTGGCTGACGGTGGTGATGGCGTTCTTTATGCTTTCGCTCACGGGCATTCCGCCGGCCGGCGGCTTTATCGGCAAATATTATTTGTTCCTCGCCGCGGTGGATGCCAACCTGGGTTGGCTGGTAATGATCGGCGTGCTCACCAGCGTCATCAGCGCCTTTTTTTATCTGCGCGTGATCGTGGACATGACGATGCGCGAGCCGGAACGTGAGACGCCGAGCAGTATTTATCCAGCCCTGGTCACGACGCTGGCAGTGACCGCGCTCGGCACGTTGGTCCTGGGTGTATGGCCCGGGCCGTGGCTGCAAATGGCGCAAGTGGGATTAAGGCTGTTCGGCGGTTAAAAGCGGGATGATGACGACAACGGCCCTGAGCGATTTGCTCAGGGCCGTTTGTTTCTCTATCGCTCGCGACCTCCGGGGCCGGCTTTCAAGGCCGCATGATCATCGGCAGATAGATTCGCGCACGCGGCACCAGTGTGACGTCGGTCACGCGCTTCGTGGCGGGACTAACGACGGTAGAAGTGGCCGTGATCAGCGTGGTGTCCATCATCCCGATCGAGGCGGTGCCCGATGGAATATCCGCGGTCACGGTAAAGGCGACGGCTTGTGATGGCTGAAGCGTCACCGTCGTCGGCAGCAGGATGGTTCCACCTTCGAGCGTCGCCGACAAGGTGACCCAGCTTTGCGTGTGGCTCCAACTCAGGTTATACCCTTCGCCGATGTTGCCCGTGTTGACGAGCGTATGTGTGTACACCACCTGCTCACCCGGGTTCGGCGCGCCAAAACGATTCGGCGGGTCGAAGGTGAATCCGACTCGCATCGGCACGGCAGTGGTGTCCGTCGCCCGGCTGACGAGCGACGGGCTGAGCCACGACGTGACCGTGACCACGGTGATATCCGTCAGGTTCAAGACGCTGGGGAGATGGGGAACCTGGAGGGTGACATTGACCGCCGCCGTTATGCCTGGGGCCAGAGTGCGAGTGGTCGGAGAGGTGATGTCTATCCCGTCCACGGACACAGCCGCCCATCGCTGCAAGCTGCTCCAGGTCATGGTATAAGTATCCGTGACATTGCCGGCGTTGTGAAGAAAATGCTCGTAAACTACGTGACCGCCGGGATCCTGGAGACTGGAATGCTGCGGCGGCGTGAAGGAAAAGCTGGTAAAGTTAGACCCCTTGATGTTGTGAGGGCCGGGAGCGGTGGGAGGCGAAGCGTGGCACACCGTGCAGGTATCCAGTGTGCCCGCGTGCCCTTGCAGCGCGATGAACTTGATGGCATCCCTGGGCTGCGTGCTGGGCGCGATGGCGTGCGTGCTGTCGTGGCAGGCCTCGCAATAGATGCCGCCGTGCGCCTTGGAAAAGCGATACAAGGGTTGGTCTTGATAAAAGTTGCCGCTGCTGTGGCAAGTGTCACACCGCGGCTCGTTGAGCCACGGGTTCGGGTTCTGGGCAACCTGCGCCAGCGTGCCGTGGCAACTGATGCAATCCATGCTGAACCGGGACGACATGACGTCGCGCAGGCACCGGGTGCTCGGGCCAGGATGGCAATTGTAGCAGCCGTCCAGTGTCGAAGGTACCTCTTCCTTGTGCTTGTCGTGCATCGCGCGGGACAGGCTGGGGACGCCCGGCTGGCCCGGCATGCGCAGCGCGTTCGACGAGTGGCAGCTCGCGCACAGGACGGGTCGCGAGTTCATCAAGTGGGTGCCTTCTTCATTGTCGTGCTTGGTCAGGATGTTGCGTTCCACTTTGCCGGTGGCAATCTCTTCGTTGCCCCGGCCGTGATCAGAGTGGCAGTTGTCGCAGTGCATCTCGGTCGAGACGGGCGCGACGACGGTGTTCTCGGCCAGCAAATTGCCGTTGGTGTCACGCGCGACGATGCGGGCCAGTTGATACGGATCGCGGGTCGTGGGCGCGCTGTCGCCGAACTCGGTCAGCGGGATGCCTTCCGCCACAAAGTGGTCGCTCGCCGCCCTCATCGTGCCGGTCAGTCCCCAGCCCGTCAGGCCGACGTTGGGCGGCAGCGGGGCGCTCAGGCCAAAGAGCTGTTGGGCAAAGGTCCAAAAGTTGGACTTGCCCACCGAGTAGGTGTTGTTGGTAAAAGAGTACGTCACCTGGATGCCGGTGGTGATGACTCGCGGCGGATCACCTACCTTCACCACCTGCGCCCAGAGGGTGTTGTAAGGTGGCAAAACCGCCAGATCGGCAAAGTCCCAGTTGTAGCAGTGCATGCCCAGGTCGTTCCAGGTCAAGACAATGTAC
>CAYGWJ010000145.1:0-15704 GCA_964353405.1 uncultured Anaerolineae bacterium | reverse complement strand
ATTGCGAATGATGCACCTCCTGATGCGTGCGGTTGAACAGCGATTGAAACCTTTGAGCGCGATTCGAGTGCCCGCTGCTGAAGTCGCTGGGGCAATCGCTGGTGCAGGTGCAAAATGACTCAACCTTCATCTACTGAGAATCGAGGTCCTCCCTTCAAGTCCGGGCAAGCTTTTTTTAGTTTGAATCGGCCACCCTCTACGGGTGGCCTTTGCGTTGCTCCAACGGTAAGTCTGTTACATGACAAGAACAACTTGAGTTAATAGGAATTTCCTTTTTCTCCACGAAGGGCACGAAGGCACACGAAGAGGAAAACTTGGTGTTTCTTCGTGTTCTTCGTGGATAACTTGATCCCCGAAATGTAATTGTAATACTTTTGCATACTTACCGAAAGCCTGCTGATCCATCAAGTATGATATGCTATCAGGCAGCAAATACCTTAACGGCGGCTAGACCCTACCCGAAACCGGAGAGCCGCCTTACCAAGTCCCGATTCGTTTCACGCGGATAACGAAAGAATTTTCGCCAGGGAGGAAACTATGACAGGAGGTGATGGTCTATATGCGGCTTTGTTGTTGTTGATCTTGGCGTTGGCGTTACATGCAGGCGTGACCGCTAGGGCCAACCGGTAGGCTCACCGGATTTGCCGGCTGGCGAGCAGAAAGGAGTAACCTATCGAGCAGATAATTATACCGCAGTGCCCCATATGGCGGCTGGCCTATGACATAGGCCAGCCGTTTTTCTTTGTAGCCGTGGCGCCGATCTGACGTGATGGGCAGACTGGCTCCCACAACATCTCTGGCATTATCAGAGAGTGTAGCAGTCTTACCGGCTCTATCACAGGAATGGTTTAGCCACAAAGGACCACAAAGGACGCAAAAGAATTTCTAGTTTTTGTGTTCTTTGCGATCTTTCGCGGCCAAGGGTTTCCGGTTTCTTTGCTACAGTCTCCATTATCAGGGTATAATGACCGGGAGCAAGATCAAAATAAATGTTCAGGCGATAGGGCCTTGGTTCAGTCAACCATGACGTCACCCACCATTCATATTCGTGATCTGTGCAAAACATACGTCGTCACCGAGCGCGAGGCCGGCGTGCTGGCCGCGCTGCAAAGCCTGGTGCACCGCCACACGGACGAAATCCCGGCCGTGGACGGTATATCGTTCGATCTTGCGCCGGGCGAGATCGTGGGCTTTCTCGGCCCCAACGGCGCAGGCAAGACCACCACGCTCAAGATGCTGTCGGGCTTGCTGCATCCGACGGCCGGCGAGTTGACGGTGCTGGGCTATGTGCCCTGGAAACGCGACAAGGCGTACCTGCGGCAAATTACACTCGTCATGGGACAGCGGAATCAACTGGTCTGGGATATCCCCGCGATTGACTCGTTCGAGCTGAACCGCGCGATCTACCGTGTGCCCCGGGCCGACTATCGCCGGACGCTCGATGAGTTGAGCGACACGTCTTGACAAATATACGCCATTGGCGTATACTGTCTGTGTCAGGTCTGACTGGTGTCAATGCAACCATGGTCATCATTGAAACCTCGATTTTCACCCGGCAAGTCCAAGAACTACTCACCGACGACGAATACCGAGAACTGCAAAAGGTGCTGGTCAATCGGCCTGATACAGGGTCATTGATCGTTGGCAGCCGTGGCCTCCGCAAAATACGTTGGGCCAAACAAGGCAGCGGCAAACGTGGTGGGGTGCGAGTAATCTATTATTGGGCGGTATCACAAGAACAAATCCTGATGCTGTTCATGTACCCTAAAGGCCAACGAGACGATTTGACGCCAGTACAGATCAAGATTCTGAGACAGATTGTCGAAGAGGAGTACCCATGAAAGATGAGCTGTTCAATGAACTGGTCGCCAGTGTGCGTGAAGGCGGCGCTATCTTGCGCGGTGAACGCACGCCATCGCGTCAATTCATCATGGATGGGCCTAATGTCAAGCGCATTCGTGCAAACTACAAGCTATCGCAGAGCGAATTTGCCGCGTTGCTTGGGATCAGCGTTGCGACGCTACGGAATTGGGAACAGGGACGCAGAACTCCCGAAGGTCCCGCCCGGATTTTGTTGCAAGTAGCAGCTAGACATCCTGACGCGGTTTGGGATGTGGTTCGACCGTCAACCAGACAAAGCAAAAAGTCAAAACGAGCGGCAAGCATAGCAGCCTAGTCGCGGTCAATGTCACACTTGCCGGTGCTTGCGCCAAGTGCTGGCGCCGACATCGTGCGGCGCGCGCTAGACCGTGACAAGGGACCGATCGGCATACGCAGCCTGCACGGCCTATACAGGCCGCCAAGGGCAGGCAACCATATCAAAGCGCCCTAAACATTATCCTCACGGACCAATCAGGGTATAATGACTGGCATGCCAATATCCATAGCCAGTCTTATCCTTGATGGTCCCAATACCCATGTCTTCCACCATCCACATCCGTGACCTCTGCAAAACCTATATCGTCACCCAGCGCGAGGCCGGCGTGCTGGCCGCGCTGCAAAGCCTGGTGCACCGTCACACGGACGAAATCCCGGCCGTGGACGGTATTTCGTTCGATCTTGAGCCGGGCGAGATTGTGGGCTTTCTCGGCCCCAACGGCGCAGGCAAGACCACGACGCTCAAGATGCTGTCGGGCTTGCTGCATCCGACGGCCGGCGAGTTGACGGTGCTGGGCTATGTGCCGTGGAAACGCGACAAGGCGTACCTGCGGCAAATCACACTCGTCATGGGACAGCGGAATCAACTGGTCTGGGACATCCCCGCGATTGACTCGTTCGAACTGAACCGCGCGATTTACCGCATCCCAACCGCCGATTATGGCCGGACGCTCGACGAACTCTCCGACCTGTTGGAGCTGGGGCCACTGCTCAACAAACCGGTGCGCAACCTTTCGCTGGGCGAGCGCATGAAGTGCGAGATCGCGGCAGCGCTCCTCCATCGCCCGCAAGTGTTGTTCCTCGACGAGCCGACCATTGGCCTCGACGTGACGATGCAACGGCGCATCCGCGCGTTTGTGGCCGAATACAACCGTCGCTATGGGGCGACGGTGCTGTTGACCAGCCACTATATGGCCGACGTGGAAGCCTTGTGCCGCCGCGTCATCGTCATCCATCACGGCAAGCTGTTGTTCGATGGCGAATTGAGCGGCCTGGTGCAGCGCTTTTCGACGCACAAGACGATTGTGGTTCAATTGGAAGATTGCCTGGCCGACCTGCATTCTTTCGGTGAGGTGGTGACGTGCGAAGATGGCTACGTGACCTTGCGTGTGCCCAAGGTCGAAACGGCCCGAGTCACCGGACAACTGCTGGCCAATCTGCCGGTGCTTGATTTGACAGTACAAGATCCGCCGATTGAAGAGGTGATCGAGCAGGTCTTTGCGCAACCAGTCGAGTGAGCACACGAGCTTCTTTTAATGTAGGACAAGTTGCCAACTTGTCTTACAGCAGGACAAGTTGGCAACTTGTCCTACGGCAGAGCCGACATGAGCGTTTTGACTAGTTCTTTGGGGAGGCCGGGTGAGCGCACTAGTGGATGTGTACATCCAGCAATTCAAGACCACCATCGCCACGCAGCTTCAATATCGCGCGGCGCTTGTCATCTGGTTGATCGGGCACATCCTGGAGCCATTGATCTACCTCGTCGTATGGTCCACGGTCTCACGCTCGAGCGGCGGCAGCGCAGGTGGGTTTACCACGGCCGGGTTCGCCGCCTATTTCATCGTGTTGATGGTGGTGAACCACGTGACCTTTTCCTGGATCATGTTCGAGTACGATTACCGCGTCCGGCATGGGACGCTGTCATTCGCGCTCCTGCGGCCTATCCATCCCATCCATGCCGACATTGCGGATAATGTTTCATTCAAGTTGATCACGCTGCCGATGATGTTACTGGCGGCCGTGATCCTGGCGCTTGCCTTCCGGCCCACACTGCACTGGATGCCATGGGCCATGGCGGCTTTCGTGCCGGCGCTCGTGTTGGCCTTTCTCGTGCGCTTTTTGGTGGAATGGACGCTGGCCCTGGCGGCCTTTTGGACGACACGAGTGAGTGCCATCAACCAGATGTATTTTGTCGTGACGCTGTTCCTCTCCGGGCAGGTCGCGCCCTTGTCCCTGTTTCCTTTCCCTTTGCAGGTTGTGGCGTCGCTGCTGCCGTTCCGGTGGATGATTGCGTTTCCTGTGGAACTGTTGCTGGGACGACTGACGCCGGTCGAAGCGTTGACGGGGTTCGCCGCACAGGGAATCTGGCTGGCGTTGAGCCTGGCGTTGCTCAGAATCGTGTGGCGCGCGGGTGTGCGCATCTACTCGGCGGTAGGCGCATGAGATATTTGCGGCTGTTGTGGGTCTTTTTCCGCATCGGCGTGATGGGCGAGCTGGCCTACCGCGTCAACTTTGTCGTGCAACTGTTCCAATCTCTGCTGGGCTTGGGCGCCGCGCTCGCGGGGCTGGCGGTGGTCTTTGCGCACACGGACACATTGGGCGGCTGGCGGCGCGACGAGCTGTTGGCGCTGGTGGGCGTGTATCTTCTTGTCGGTGGGGCCATCAACCTGGTGATCCAGCCGAGCATGGAGCGCCTCATCGAATCCGTGCGAGAAGGGACGCTGGACTTCTCACTCATCAAGCCGGAAGATGCGCAGCTTTTGGTGAGCGTACAGGCCGTGCAGATCTGGAAGTTGGTGGATGTGGTCCTGGGGACTGGAGTGCTAATCGTAGCACTGGTGCGGCTGAGAGAAGCCATTGGGATCGGCCAGGCAGCGGCGTTTGCTGCAGCGTTGATTTCTGGCGGGGCTATCGTCTATAGCTTTTGGCTCATCCTGGCCACCAGCTCGTTCTGGTTCGTGCGCGTGGAAAACATCCTGGTGATTTTTCAAAGCATGTACGAGGCAGGCCGCTGGCCGGTGAGCCTGTACCCCGGCTGGTTACGCTTTGCTCTCACGTTTCTTGTGCCGGTTGCCTTTGCCACGACGGTGCCCGCCGAAGCATTGGCGGGCCGCTTGACCTGGCAGACACTCGTGGGCGCAGTGGCGTTGGCGGCCGCACTGCTGCTAGTGTCGCGCCTGTTCTGGCGAGTGGGGATACGCTATTATTCTGGCGCGTCGGCGTGACTGGCTCCTGCAAAAGAGGCCGCCCTTTATGCGGGCGCTTGTTGGGCGATGAGGGTGTTCAATATTGAATTTGCCGCTTTGACGAAACATCTTGTTCTATGATAGAATGTGAATGTCAGCCGACAGGCTTCCCCAAACCCTAGAGCGGTTTCCTGATCAGTGTACGGGATGGCTGCTCACGGCGGATTGCCAAATCCGCCGCTGGATTTGGCAATCCAGCGGGAGCATGCCGTACATGCAACTGGAATTCGCTCTAAAGTGTGCTTTTGAGCCGCCGGCATCACCGACCCGGAAAGGAGGTGAATCCGCCTCGATCCAATTCGCGCTGTGACACTCTTCTAAAGTAGTCAACTGCTGTTGTCTGTATTGCATCCCCAACATTTCTCCAGGAGGAGAACCATGCACAGCCATAAACTGTTCAGCGTCGTTTCCCTGTCAATCGCCGTGATGCTCGTGTTGAGCGCGTGCGGAGGCGCTGCTACTCCAGCCCCAGCCCAGCCGGCCGCGCCGACCGCGGCGCCAGCCCAACCCACCCAGGCCCCGACTCTACCCGCCGGCCCCAAGAAAGGCGGCACGGTCACGATGGTCGCCTGGCAAGAACCGGAGCACCTCAACTGGGAACTCGGCACGCAGACGATCCTGAGTCACGTGAACGAGTTTGTTGTTGAAGGGTTGCTCCAAGTTGACAACAAGGGCGTGTGGAATCCCAAACTTGCAGTTGAAGTGCCGACGACCCAGAACGGCGGCGTGAGCGCCGATGGCAAGACGGTCACGTACAAACTCCAGAAAGACGTCAAATGGCACGACGGCACTCCCTTCGGCTGCGACGACATCCAATTCACCCTCAAAGTGATCAAGACGCCCAACAACGGCGCGCTCGACACGTCCTTGTTCGCCGAGCTGGATTCCGTCGAGTGTCCCGATCAATACACCGCTGTGCTCAAGTTCAAGAATTTCTACGCCGCGTGGATCCGCTTGTTCAACGGCATCGGCTTCATCTTCCCCAAGAACGCCGGCAAGCCGGAAGAATTAAAGACCTGGGCGTATAATCGCAAGCCCGTTGGCACCGGTCCCTTCAAGGTGGACGAATTCGTCACCGGCGATCACATCACACTCTCGCGCTACGATAACTATCGCATCGCGGGCAAGCCGTACCTGGACAAGGTGATCATCCGCGTCGTGCCCTCGTCCGAGGTCGCCAAGCAGCTCTTGAAGAACGGCGAAGCGGACATCATGTGGAACGTCACCGAAGCCGATCTGCCCGAAATTGACAAGATGACGAACATCAAGCTGTTTGATGCGCCTCAGGCTGGCGGTGAGCGGTTGATCCTCAACTCGGTCAAGCCTGGCGATCCGGCGGACAACAAGACGCCGCACCCGATTCTGGGCGATGTCAAGGTTCGGCAGGCTATCGCTTACGGCATTGACAAAAAGACCATCATTGACAAGCTGCTGAACGGCAAGGCGCTGCCCGGCAGCAGCGAATTGAACGTTGATCCGTTCAACTGCACCGATATCAAGGCGTACCCATTCGATCAAGCCAAAGCGAAAGCATTGCTTGATGAAGCCGGCTGGAAGCCAGGTTCGGATGGCATTCGCGCCAAGGACGGCAACCGGCTGCGCCTAAAGTATCAGACGACCACCGGCAATAAACTGCGCGAAGATTCGCAGGTGTTGATCGTCGAGAATATGAAAGCCATTGGCGTCGAGTTCTACATTGAGAATCAGCCGTCGTCGTTGCTGCTCGGCGGTTGGGCCGCAAACTCGCCCCGCAAGAAGGGCAATTACGACATCTTGATGTACACCACCAACGCCGGCATTGATCCGCACAGTCAAATGTTCAGTTACTTTGACAGCAAGAATATCCCGTCGCCGGACAATCAGGGCGGCGTGGACTATAGCCGCTGGAATGACCCGGAGACGGACAAGCTGATTGAGCAAGCCGGCGCCATCCCAGACTGGCCTCAGCGCAAGGACCTCTACTGCAAGGCGGCTGCTCGTGTGGTAGAGGGCGCCACCCACATCTATCTCTATCAACGCTTCAATCTCCAAGCGTTCAACACGCGTGTTCAGGGTTGGATTCCTACCAGTTGGCTTGGTCCCGGTTGGAATGCAGCCGATTTATGGGTAAAGTAGTGCGATAGCGCGACAGTGCGATAGTGCGATAGTGGCAGGGTCGGGTGATTCGGAATCCACTGACCAAAAGACTAGAGCACTATCGCACTAGCCAACGGGCGAACTCATGACCCGATACATCATTCGCCGGCTCTTGCAAGGGATTCCGCTGCTGCTGGTCATCAGCGTCATTGTGTTTGCGCTGATCCAGATCGCGCCCAACAATCCGCTGTCGGCGTATCAGAATAACCCGAACATCTCTCCCGAGGATTTGTTGCGGCTCGAGCAAGAGTACGGCTTGCGCGACCCGCTGGCGGTCAAATATGCCAAGTGGCTGGGTCTGACTTTGCGCGGCAACTGGGGCGAGTCGTTCGTCACGCATCGCCCGGTGCTGACCGAGATTGCTGAACGCTTGCCCAACACGCTGATTCTGGGCAGCCTCGCCTTTGTGCTGGCGCTGCTCATCGCAATTCCGTTCGGCGTCATCTCTGCCACACAGCAGTACTCGTGGTTCGACCACGTCGTCACCACGATTGCGTTCATCGGGCAGTCCATCCCCATTTTTTGGTTTGGCCTTATTCTCATCATCGTTTTTTCGGTCAATCTGCAAAACCCGCTTGCGGGAACCGAGTGGTTTCCGCACCCTGCGCCGCTGCCCTTGTTCCCTGGCGGTGGCATGACAACCCTGGGCGAATATCCGCCGTCTCCGTGGGTGGATCGAATCTGGCATCTTGTCCTGCCCGTCTCGATGCTGGCCGTCTTTCAACTGGCGCAGCACGTGCGCTATATGCGCGCCGGGATGCTCGAAGTGCTCAAGATGGACTATGTCCGCACCGCGCGCGCTAAGGGACTGCGCGAGCGCGCCGTCATCTATGGGCACGCCTTCAAGAATGCCGCCATCCCTCTGGTCACGATCATCGCGCTGGAAATCCCCAGCTTGTTCAACGGGGCGCTTTTTACCGAAACGATCTTTTCGTGGCCCGGCATGGGGCGGCTCTTTTTCAACAGCGCCGAGCGCGGCGACTATACGGTGCTGATGGGCATTCTCATGCTGAGCGCCGCGCTCATCATCGTGTTCAATCTCGCCGCCGATATTGCTTATGCCTTTCTCGATCCCAGGATCCGGTTTGATTAAATGACACACGCCGCGCTTGCAAAAGAACCACCTGTCAAGGTTCGCCACGAAACGCTGGTGACGCTCACCTGGCATTATTTCATCAAGCACCGTCTGGCGGTCCTCGGAATGTGCGTGCTGGGCATGTTGATTCTGGGTGCGATCTTTGCCCCTCTCTTGACGGGCTATGACCCCGGCAAGACCCACATCCTGGAAAAATATCAGCCGCCGTCGGCGCAGCACCCGATGGGCACCGATGGCCTGGGGCGTGACCTCCTGGTCCGCTCGATGGACGGCGGGCGCATCTCGCTGCTGATTGGCTTGCTGGCGATGCTTCTTTCTATCGTCCTCGGCACAACCGTCGGTGCGCTCGCGGGATTTTACGGTGGATGGATGGACAACCTTCTGATGCGCATTGCCGACATCATGCTCACGCTGCCCACGCTCTTTGTCGCCATCCTGCTCACTCAATTGCTCCGCGCCGGCGTCATCCCGTTCTTGAGCGCCGGCATTGTGCCCATCGTCCTCGTCATCGCCGCCACGTCGTGGATGGGTGTGGCGCGGCTGGTGCGTGCGTCGTACCTCTCGATCAAGCAAAAAGAATTTGTCGAAGCAGCGCGCGCGGCGGGCGCCAAGAATTGGCGCATCATCGTCCGCCACATTTTGCCGAATGCGATGAGCCCCATCATCGTCGCCGCTACGCTGCGCGTGGGCGCGGCCATCATCACCGAGTCCGGGTTGAGCTATCTCGGCTTTGGCGTCCAGCCGCCCACGCCCACCTGGGGCAACATGTTGCGCAATGCGCAATCCGAGATGGACTATGCTCCGTGGACGGCCATCTTTCCGGGGCTGTTCATCTTTCTCACGGTCATCTCGGTCAACTATATCGGCGATGGGCTGCGCGACGCGCTTGACCCGCATCACGTGGAG
The DNA here is from genome assembly GCA_964353405.1 of uncultured Anaerolineae bacterium. Lineage (GTDB taxonomy): Bacteria > Chloroflexota > Anaerolineae > Fen-1058 > Fen-1058 > JBGLNJ01. Next base: position 6,443 of record CAYGWJ010000145.1, on the reverse strand, counting down.
TAAAGCAGACCGGTAGGCAGGTAGACGAGCAGACAAGAGCGCGCGCCTTGTCTGTTTTTTACATAGAGATAATATGAACTGGAATCTCGTTCGCGAACAAGCCGCTAACATTCTGCAACAGCTGCTTCGCTTCGATACGACCAACCCGCCCGGCAACGAGATGCCGTGCATCGAGCACATCGCGGCGATTTTGCAGCGTGATGGCATCGAGCCGCTTGTCCTGGAATCTGCGCCGGGGCGAGGCAACCTCGTCGCGCGGCTCAAAGGTGATGGCTCACTGCCGCCGCTCCTGTTGATGGGGCACGTGGACGTTGTGCCGGCCGAAGCGGACAAGTGGGCCAGGCCGCCCTTCTCAGGCGATTGGGTGGACGGCGTTGTATGGGGGCGCGGCGCAACCGATATGAAAAACATGGTCGCGATGGAGCTGGTGACGTGTCTGCTCCTCAAGCGAGAAGGCGTCCGGCTCAAGCGCGACGTGATCTTCATGGCAAATGCGGACGAAGAAGTCGGCGGGCAGATGGGCGCGGGCTGGATGGCGCTGAACCATCCCGATCTGATCCGCGCCGAGTATGCCCTCAACGAAGGCGGGGCGACCAGTCTGGTTCTGAATGGGCAAGTGTTCTATGTTTGCTCGACCGCCGAAAAAGGCTCGGCGCGCTTTACGCTGCGCGGGCGCGGGCGGCCCGGGCACGCTTCGCGTCCGCACAAGAACAATGCGCTCCTGCCGCTTTCTCAAGCAGTCGTCAGATTGATCGAGACACCACTGCCTCTCCGGGTCACTCGCTCGGCGAAAGCGCACATCGAAGCGCTGGCTCAAGGCGCAGATGAAAGCCTGCGAGAAAACATCCTCAACTTGCTTGACCCGGCCAAACATGAAAAAGCTCTAGCCGCTCTGCCTTTGCCGGACGCGCAAAAGGAGCGCCTCTCGGCCAGCCTGCACAACACGGCAACCCCCACCATGCTCAAAGCGGGAACCAAGATCAACGTCATTCCCGCCGAGGCCGAATGCCAGGTGGATTGCCGCATCTTGCCAGACACGACGATTGAAGCGCTGGAGCAAGAACTGCGTGGCGTGATTGGCAACCACGTCGAAATCGAGTTTGGGCCGGTCTATCCCGCGCTGGAATCCGATCCGGCCTCGCCGCTATTCGAAACTATTCGCCAGGTGATTGCCGAGCATGAAAACGGCGCAGTATTGGTGCCCGGCATGATCACCGGCGGGACAGACGCCAAGAGCATCGCCCGGTTGGGCGCCAAGGTCTTGGGCTTTGTGCCCATGCGATATGAAGGGCCGCACATGACGGGGCTGGCTCATAATCACAATGAGCGCGTCAGTGTGGCGAATATGGAATTTGGCATACGGATTCTTTACAACGTCGTCACGCGGTTCTGTGCAAAAGATGGTGAATCCAAATGAGCCGGTCTGATGGACCGTCTCTTGACATTCATACGCTCGTTGTCGCCGGGGCAACGGGTTTTCCTTTATGTTGATCGTGCTTGGGCACACTGGCCAACCCCTGGATCGCCTCCTTCGCTTCCGTTCCCTCCAGCCGCCGGTGGATATAGATAAACAAATCGCGCGCAATGGCCGAGAGCGGCGCAGCCAACACGATGCCGAGCAGCCCGAAGGTGTAGCCCATCGCGATGATGATGACCGTGAGAATGGCCGGGTGGATCCCAATGCTCCCGCCAATGATGCGCGGCACCAGCAAGCTGTTTTCGAATTGCTGGACGACGAGATAGACCAGCAGCACGGCGAGCGCCGTCGTCGGCGAGATGAACAGGCCGATCAGCACGCCGGGGATCATGCCGAGCGCCGGGCCGATCACGGGGATGAGTTCCGTCAGAGTCGAGATGATGCCCAGCAGCAAGGCATACGGCATGTGCAGACCGATCAGGGGCAGGACCAGCATCCCGGCCGTGATGAGCACCCCGATGATGAGGCTGAGCGTGAGTTGCCCGCGCACATAGTCGCCCAGGTCGTGGTTGATAATGTGCCAGGTGTTCCAAAAGTCGGCGCGGATGCGCGCATGCAACATGCCGTCAATGTACGCGCGGCTTTTGGCCTGATCTTTGAGCACATAGAACAGCCACATGGGGACGATGAAAAAACCGATCAGGAATGACACCGTGTAGACGACCTGGAGCACTTGGCCCCAGACGAATCGTCCGGCCTCCTGGACATAGGTGGTCAAGTTCGCCTGCATCGTGCGCAAGGCGTTTATCAATGCTTCGTCTATCGGCTGCCGGATGGCCGGCGGCACACGGCTTTGGTATTGCTGAAAGAGATTGTTGACCATGTCCTGCCACTGGCCGATGGGTGGGAGGCTGGCAACGAGCTGCTGAACCTGTGAGACGATCACCGGCACGAGGTAAGCGAACACGCCGACGATGAGGGCGATGCTGACGACATACACGATCAAGATGGCCAGCGGGCGCGGGATGCGCCGGTTGAGCAAATTGACAATCGGCAGCAAAAGATAAGCCAGCACCAGGCCGATCGTGAAAGGTGTCAGCGCCGGACGCGCATTCCACAACAGCCAGCCGACACCCAGGAGCGCCCCGGCCACCAGCAGCCAGCGCGCCAGCGTGCGCGGCGGCGGCCGCAGACCTTTAGAGTGTGACGGCGGTGCGCCTGTCTGCGGGGTAGATTGTATGACGGGGCTATCGGTCATTGTGGCTCCTTTCTCGGTGTGACAGCCCACCCAAGTCGCCACTATTATAGCTGACATCTTGCAACCTTGCGAAGGGCGCTGCCCTTCGCAAGGTTGAAGGCATTATCCCACCGGAATCACGCACGAGTAGGCTTTAGGGAACAAGGCCTCCAGCAGAACGGTAGCCTCGGGTTTGGCCCAACAGTCGGGAAAGGCCGCGCGCAGCTCGGCCAGCGAACAGCGGCCAAACAACAGTTGCAGGAACACGAGCGGCGGAAACGCCGCGTCTGATTCGGTCTCTTCCGTTTTCCACGGCTCGACCGTGGCGAGTTTGCCCTTGTCAAAGACCATGTGAAACCCGCCGGTATATTCGTGAATCTTGATCTCGCCGGTGTGCCCGGCCATTGCAGACTGAGCCAGCCGCGCCTGTAGCGCCGGGGCAATATGCCGCAGAAAGCCGGGCACATCGGCTACGCGGATGTACCAGCCGTAGGGCGGGCGCGGACTCGACAACAGTTCAGGGATGGCATCATACACAGGATGTTCACGCCCGAACCGCCAGAACAGCCATCGGCAAGTCTTCTTTTGCGCTGCCGTTTCCGCGTCGGCCATGGGCTTGAGCGCGCGCAACGCCGACAGGACAATGGCCCTCAGCGGTTGACCTTCGACGACGGCGAATTCGTCAATCATGAATCGGTCGTCCCAGATTTCCCGGTGTGGCGCAACGTACCCAACGGCGCGGCCCTCGACTGTCTCGATGATGTGGAGGTGTTTCCGCGCGTACGAGTCGGGCGAGTACCACTCTAGTATCGCATGCCACAGCCAGTCCGGGCGCGGGCACGCGACGAGCGACCGCGAGCAATCTTTTTCGTACAGCGCTTTGACGAGCAGCAAGTCCTCCATCGTCATCGGGCGCAGGCGATACACTTCAGCCTCACCTTCTTGGAGCGTAGGAACGCTGGCCCAGTGTGTGAGCCGTCCAACGTCCAGGTCGAGCGCGTATTCGTACCCGAACTGGCGATAGTACCACGGGATGCCGGTGATGCCCTGGACGAGATGACCCATCGCCTCGCTTTTCGCGTGCAGCGCCTCGAACTGCATTCGCACGAGTCCGCGCCGCCGGTAATCGGGATCGGTGCCCACGGCCTCCGGCCGGCCGACCTCGAACGGGATGCCGGCATAGGTCCACGTTTGCGGGATGAGGCACACGGATGAGACAATCTTGCTCACGCGTGTGTCCTCGACGAGCGTGACGTTGGACGGCCCGCACGTCGGATGTTGTTCCGAGCAAAAATCGCGTGTCCATGCCGCGACCATCGGATCAAAGTGATCCGGGCGCTCGTTGCCGTGAATATATCCGTTGAACTGCGCCAGCGCTTCCGCGTCCGCGGGCGTGGCAAAGCGAAGGACGAGTCCATCGCCCAGGTCACGCGGCAAGTGATTGTTCGCAAACATCAGTTGCGGCTTGGTCAGTATTTCAAGTAGAGCGTCCATCAATATATCCTTTTGTTCGCTTTTCAGTCACGGTGTCGATCGAGACACCGCTTCACATCTGCTATAGCCTGTGCGGTATTTTGGAATTGCACACTGCACATCCCCAATGCGCGCGCAGCCTCGACGTTTTCCAGCACGTCGTCCACGAACACGGCTTCTTTCGCCTGAACGCCTAGCCGCTCTAACGCAAGATAAAAGATGCGCGCGTCGGGCTTGGCAAGCTTGACCTCGGCAGAATAGATGGACACATCCACATAGCCGTCGAGATCGAACTTGCGATTGAGAATGGGGCGCGCATCCGACCAGGCATTGCTGATGATGCCGGTCTTGAACCGGGGTCGCAAACTCCCGATGAACTGCGCCAACTCGGCATCGAAAAGCTCGTCTGCGAAAAAGTCCTGGTGAAATTCATCCACCTGAACATCGCTCAAGCCAAGCTTGCGGCCCACGCTTTGCCACATCTCGGATTCTGGAATCTCGCCTAGCATGGCCCGCGCAGCTTCTTCCGAGTCGAACACAGCGCGAGTCACTTGGCCGCTGGATAGTCCAAGCCGAGCTTCCCACTCGTGACGCTTGTCATGGTTTTCCACCCGGATGAGTACTCCGCCGATGTCGGTGAACACAGCTCGAATTGACATCTTCACTCCTCACGATTCAGGCTTGCATAGTACATGGTATAGTTGCGTTCGCGCTCGAATCCGACTTTTTCTGCCGTGCCTATGGAACCACGGTTGTCCTCAGAGCAGTGCCAGCCGACCATCGAAAAGCCGTGCGATAGGGCATACTCTACCGCTGCCGCAGCCGTGAGGGTCGCCAGGCCGCGCTGCCTGTATGGCTTGACTGTGTGGATGCCGATCTCGCACGCATCCCCACTGCGGCAATCCGCCAACGACCACGAAACTAGCTGCGCTTCGCCTGCGGCGTCGGCGTGGAGAGTAACAAAACCGAAGCCTCTTTGCAGAAAGTTAGCCGTCGAACCCCAGTTGCCGTCCATCCATCCTATGATGTGATCCGGGATATCCAGGCCCGGACGATTCAGGAGTGATTCGTCGAGGCGATGCACGGCAAAGCCGGCCGGGACGCTGGCTCGCCCGTCGCGCTTGAGCTGGCGGCAAACATAGTGACGCCGGGGTATTGTCGTCGGCTGATGCGGATGGAGCACCGTCGCCAACTGCTTGTGCCAACTGTCCGACGAACAGACCAGGAACAGCATTTTGATCTGCTCACCCAAAACCTGGCCGTGTATGGCCTCGTTCAAGGCTCGGTTGAAAGTGTCATTGTCCGGGTTGCCAGTCAGGTAGCAGCCTTCCGGCGAGAACATAAAGGCCGATTGCGGCCCGGCCGGATCGTCAACAAAGACCTGGCCGGGATTGTTCCCGTCGAGCACGGCCGCACTGCTCAAGTGAAATTCAAGTGCACGAAAGAGTGGGCGCACTTTGTCATAGTTTGCCGGGTCAAGTTTGTAGATCATACTTTCCTTTACTCTGCGGCGAACAATGACCCGAAATCCAGGTCAAGGTACGGCACGTCGTTTTCGATTCGCTGCTTGCGACCATCCATGAAACGCGCCGCCCAGGGATCGTCCACATTGTTCACGTCAAAGCTGCGATGGATGACGGCGTAAAGCTCAATCTCGCGCAGCTTGAGCAAGTACGGCAGCTCTTGCAGCCAGGCGTCGTCGAGCTTATTTTCGCGCCGATAGCCGCGCATAAAGTGTGGCATGAACTCGCGCGCAACGCCCGGCGCTTCGGACGCCTCGAACGGCACGGCATAGAAGAGCACCATGGCAATGTCATAGATGAACCAGCCATAGATGCAGTCGTCAAAGTCGAACAGCGTGATGTTGCCCGCTTCGTCCACGAACAGGTTGCCCGTGTGCGCATCCTGGTGGATGAGGCCATACGAGTCCACGTCTTTAGGCAGTGCTCGCAGGTATTCCACCAGCGCGCGATACTTCTCGATGGCAATCGCTTCCAAAGGCGGCAAGAACTGCGCTACCAAGTTCTCTGGATCGTCCCACTGAGGCCGCCGTGTGGAAGGATCAGGCTCGTACCGCTTGGACAGCGCGTGCATCCGTCCCATCATTACGCCGTAAGCTTCTAAAAAGCGCGGCGTCCATTCGGCCCGCTTGGGGTGCCCGCCGCGAGCCTTGACGAAGGCTGTGGCAAGAAAGTGCTCGCCCTGCCCATCGTCAATCGGCTCGACCAGCTTGCCGTTTTGCGAAAGGATGGCGCGGGCGGCTGGCACGCCGCCCGCGACCAGATAGTTGATCCAATTGACTTCACCCTGAATCAT
>CAYGWJ010000144.1:0-12069 GCA_964353405.1 uncultured Anaerolineae bacterium | reverse complement strand
CCGGCTCTGACATCGCCCTCGAAATCACTCAGCTCGTTGCACAGTTGGCCGTACAGGCTGATGGCGACGATGAACGTCAGCGGGAACATCCAGCGCCAGGCCGGGCCAGGCCCGAACGTGAAATACGCCGCCAGGAATTGGAGTCCGGCCAGCATCAGCCCGTGAGAGACCAAGTCGGCGACAGGAACGGATTTGAGCCGGATGCACCGCCACGAATAGACGTAACCGAGGATAAGGCAGGTGGCGCCGACGACCAGCGGCCATACTCCCAGTAGCGTATATAAAAGCGCCGCGCCAGTCGCCACGACGAGTGATGCCATGGTGCCCAGGCGGGCCGAAAGATCGCCACAGGAAACCGGATTGCGGCTGACTTTGGCGGGATCCAACGCATCGTCCGGGGCATCTTCTACATCATTGATCATGAAAGCAAAGCCCACGGCCAGCCAATTGGCGACGAGGACGCCGATCAATCGCCAGCCGAAAGCGCCACGGCCCACCGCCGCGCCCAGCACAGTGGTGATGATGACAAACCACAGGTATTCCCGGTAACGCGTCAGCCGCAAGATTCCACCGAGTTGCTTTTTCATTCTCATGGCTCCTTTGTCTGTCGGTTCATCCTGCTGCTGATGAAAAGCAAGCGGCAGCCCTTGCCGCACGCTCAATCAAAATCCGTCGGCCAGTCCGGGTGACGGTGATGCTGAAAGAGCCGCGCAATCTGTCCCGGCGTGACACGCATCACCGATAGCCCCGGTAGTTCATCCTCACGAAAGAATCCGACGCCATCCGTTTCTACGCTGTGCGCTGGCTGGCCCCCCGTCAACTCTGCCAGAAAGAATAGCTTGTAAGTGTGAAACGGGAACGGCGGATGCGGATGCTTGTTCCGGTCATAGACCGCCAGCACTTGCACCGCGCGAACACGATAGCCCGACTCTTCGTAAGCCTCACGCGCCACTGCCTCGCCTGGCGACTCACCGACGTCAGCCCAGCCGCCCGGCAGTGTCCACAATCCATCGGAGCGCTCGCGCACGAGCAAGATGGCATCGTCGCGAAACACCGCCGCACGCACGTCCACTTTGGGCGTGGCGTGCCCCTCTTGGCCCGCAAAGAGCGCGCGCATCGCGCCGGCGTCCGCATCAGAAAAAGATACCGCCATTTCGGCGGCAATCTCTCGGACAGCCTGGTAGCGCTCAATATCGAATACGTTGGTCGAGTAATTTAATCCGGTCTGGGCAATTGCCTGCAACCTCTGCGCCCAATCCAGCCAGTTCGGAATCATCGTTTTTGGCATGTGATGTTTGAGACACCTGCACTTTGCCCCATGCCCCTGGGATTTCCCAGGGGTGTGGACTTCCCAGGGGTGACGTGCGGTGCAAGTGTTTGAGATTTTACACCGCTCTCCTCAGCGGCACTGCCTTCCCCAGCACATCCTCCAGCGTGTCGCCCTTACGAATCAAGTAATAGGGAATGCCCGACGCCGCAAAATGCGCCGCCACTGCGCCGATGCCGGGCGGGCCGCCAAATGTCTGTGGGTCAATCAACACCGCCACCACATTCAATCCGCTGCGGTCGAGGTGCCGCGCCACAATCGGCCAACGCGTATCCGCCGACGACGACACAATCACCAGCGTTGTCCCACGCGGCAGCCCCATGACCTCGGCGCTCAACACCTCTTGCACCGCAAACCGGCCCTGCGTGTGCAGAGCCGCCAGCGTCTCTAGAATCTTGGTGAGCTGCCGCTCACCCCGGTCGGCCTGAATCACCTCGCGCCGCTGGCCGACCGCCACCAGCCCCAACGCGCGGTCGTGGCGCAAAAAGTATTGCGCGATGGAAGCCGCCGCCGTCACTGCATACTCTTCCGTGCTGGGCGGCAAATCCAAACGGCGCGCCTTGCGCGTCCACGGCGGCTGACGATCCAGTTCCTGTAACTGCCGCCGCCACTCGAACGTTCCTGCGTCGTGATGCGCACCGCGGAACATGTCCACCACAATCCACACATCCGAGAGCGGGTCCAGCTCGAACTCTTTGACGATGAGGCGGTCACGCCGCGCCGTCGAAGGCCAGTGAATGCGGCTGAACCCATCGCCCGGCGCGTATTCGCGCACGCCCGACGCGTTCGTCGTCACATAGTGCGTGCGGCGGCGGAGCGCATCGCCGCCGGGCAAGTGGCCGATGGGCAACGGGAACATGCGCAGGTCAACCGTCGCGGGATAGACGACGATGGACGAGGTCGCGGGGATTTTGCGCGAGACGCGGAACAGCCCGAACGGGTCGCCGCTGGTCAGCGTGACCGGCCCCAGTGTAAAGCGTCCGCGCTCCTGGCACGTCGTTCGAGCGACCCAGGCGCGCTCGGCCCTGGCCGTGAGATTGCTCACCACAAAGCTGGCATGATGCCCCGTCAGGTTAGAACCGTCATCCACTTCCAGCCATAGCTTGGGCAGGCGGCCCGTGTTGCGGACGGCCAATCGCTCTTCGATCGGCTGGCCCACCTGCGCGCGGCGGACGTGCGTTTTGCGCGAAAAGCGCAGCCAGCGCACGCCGGTCCACGCCCAAAAGAGCGACAAGAGCAGCATCGCCACAATGGCGTAGGTGAGCTGATAGAACATGTCCCGCCCGGTCACCAACGCGCCGACGAGACACGCGAGGCCGAGCGCCAGCACCATGCGTAAGCGCGTCATCGCTTCACCGAAGCTCCCGGCACTGGCACGCTGTTCAAGATCTCGGTCAACACGCTCTCCGCTGTGACATCCTTGATGCGCGCCGAGGGGCTCACGATCATCCGGTGCGCCAGGCAGACCGGCGCCAAGGCTTTGACGTCATCCGGCGTCACGTAATCACGGGCCGACATGGCCGCGCGCGCTTGGGCCGTGCGATACAACACCAGCGACCCGCGCGGGCTGGCCCCGAGCGAAACCTCGGGATGCTTGCGGGTCTGGGTCATCAGCTCCACGATATAGGACTTGATCTTGTCGTCTACGTGAATGGACTTGATCTCTTCCTGAGCCTGCAGCAAAGCCGACGTGTCCACCACCTGCGCGATCTCTTCGATAGGATGCTTGAACTGCTGCGCGTCGAGCATCGCCATCTCGTCGCGGGCGGAAGGATAGCCCAGGCGGATGCGCAGCATAAAGCGGTCAAGTTGGGCCTCGGGCAGCGGAAACGTGCCCTCGTACTCGATGGGGTTTTGCGTCGCCAGCACCAGGAACGGCCGAGTGAGCATGCGCGTCACGCCGTCCACCGTCACCTGCCGCTCCTCCATCGCCTCCAACAGCGCGGCTTGCGTCTTGGGCGTGGCGCGGTTGATCTCATCGGACAGGACGATCTGCGCAAAGACCGGCCCTTCCCGGAACTCGAACGCGCGCGTCTGTTGATTGAAAATCGAAACGCCCGTCACGTCGCTGGGCAACATGTCCGGCGTGAACTGGATGCGGCGAAAGATGCAGCCAATAGACTTGGCGATGGAGCGCGCCAGCATGGTCTTGCCCACGCCCGGCACGTCTTCGATCAGCAAGTGCCCCTGGCACAACAAGCCTACCACTGCCAGCTCAACGGCGTTCCGCTTGCCGATGATGACTCGCTCCACATTGTCCACGAGCGCTTGAGCGACAGTCTGAACCGTTGACATGAATCCATCCTCCTGGGAAGACTCCCTGATGCGGTTTTCGTCTTGACGACCTGCTTGACTTGTCCGAAACACTGTGCCATAATTTCAGCATGAATACGGCACGAACATTCATCGCCATCGAACTGCCCGGCGAGATCCTGCGCTTGATGAGCCAGGCCCAAGCACAGGTCAAAACCGGCGCGCCGCCCGGCAGCGTGCGCTGGGTGCATGTCGAAGGAATTCATTTGACTTTGAAATTCCTCGGCCCGGTGCCCACCTCGCAAATTGACGCAATCACCTCCGCGATGGCTGCCGCCGCACGCAGTGTTCCATCGTTCACACTGACCATCAGCGGCGCAGGCTGTTTTCCAAATGCCAAGCGCCCGCGCGTCATCTGGATCGGCATCCACGAGCCGACCGGCAAGCTCAACAACTTGCAGCGCGCCGTCGAGTCTACCCTCTCGCCACTGGGCTACCCTTCGGAAGAGCGTGGGTTCCAGCCGCATCTCACGCTGGGCCGCGTCGCGCGCGACGCAACTCCGAATGACATCAAACGCCTGGGCGAACTCGTCGCCGCCGCCAACATTGGCACACTCGGCCAGGTGGGCGTGACAGAGATCACGCTCATTAAGAGCGACCTCAAGCCGACCGGAGCCGAGTATACCACGTTGCAACGCGCACGTCTGAAAACCTAGAAATGGAAATCAGAGGCCGGAGGTCGAAATCAACGCCAGCTCGACCTCCAACATCTGATCTCTGAAGAAACGATGAGATTCCACGATCGCATTGCCGCCGGACAAGAACTTGCCCATGCCTTGCGCGACCTGCAAGAGCGCAGTGACCTGCTCGTGTTGGGCATCCCGCGCGGCGGTGTCGTCGTCGCGAGTCAGGTCGCCCGCGCGTTCAACGCGCCCCTCGATGTCTGCCTCACCCACAAGCTCGGCGCGCCCGACAACCCCGAACTCGCCATCGGCGCGATGGTCGAAAGCGGCCAGGTCGTACTCAACCGCGAACTGATCAGGGAGATGTGGATGCCGCGCGATTACATCGAAGCTGAGACGGAACGACAGCGCAAAGAACTGGCGCGTCGGGCCCGGCTCTATCGCGGCGACCGGTCTCCGCCGCAAATCCCTCATCGCACGGTCATTGTGATTGACGACGGTCTGGCCACCGGCTCGACGATGATGGCTGCACTTCAGGCACTCAACGCTCAGGCGCCTGCCTCGCTCATCGCGGCCATTCCTGTCGCTCCGCCAGAAGCAATTCGGCGGCTGGCCCCCCTCGCCGACCGGATCGAGTGCCTCCTCAGCCCGCGTCCGTTCTGGGCCGTCGGCGCGTTCTATGACCACTTTGACCAGGTCATGGACGAAGAGGTGATCGAATTGCTCAAGGCGGCGACAGGCCAATGACCGTTTCGCTAGACCCAGTGGTCATGGGTCTCGCGAAGCAGTCGTTCCCCGGGGCCACGCGCTCACCAAGTGCGTGATCACCATCACTGCCCCGCCGACGACGAGGGTCCAAAACATAATCGCTCCCACGCCCGCCAGTTGCGCGGTGAGCTGACCCGAGTCGGACGTGTATCCAGACGCCGCCAACAATCCCGTCACGCCCTGTCCTGCGACGAGCAAATACTCTGTCGCACCGACATGATTCCAGCCCGCACCCCAACGCCCATCGGCCAAGAGACCCACTGCCAACGCGCCCAAGAGTCCCGGCACGCCATAAACCGAAACGGCCGCTGTCGCGTCGTCGAGGCGCAACAACCGATCCACGGCATACATGACCAGCGGCACGAGCAGGCCGACCAACGCGCCGGTCGCCAGTGCCACTTGCGCTCCGACAAAAGGCGCCATCGCGCTGGCGGCGACCCAACCTGCCATCCACCCGCGCACGGCCATCAACGGCTCTACCCGCGAGCTGGAAAACCAGCTAAAGAGCTGCGTGACAATAGTGGCGGCCGACGCCGCCAGCAAGCCGTTGGTGATCGCCAGTGACAGGTTGAGTGACGCGTCTGCCGGGTGGAGCGGATCAATGGCCATCCATGCCATCCAGCCGAGGCCAAAAAACACACCTCCCGCCACAGCCAACAGCGGCAGATGGGCTTTAGGCAATCGCGGCGACGGGTCAGAGGACACTCTCGGTCCGGGAAACGTCACCAAACCCAGCAGTGCAAGTAGACCGCCCACCAAGTACACGCCCCCGGCTCCGGCCATATCCACATAGCCGTGCCCCAATCGAAGGTTGTTACCCAAAGCCGCCAGCCAACCGCCGCCCCACACCCAGTGGCCCGCCCATGGAGAAATCACCAACGCCACGATCAATCCGACGAAAACCAACACAAGATTGTGCGCGCGCCCGGCCAGCGCCAACATCGGAATCATCGCCGCGGTCATAATGAGCGGCAATTGGTGTAGAAATAAAACCAATGCTTCCGGCCCCAATTGGCCCGTCAGCATCCAGCCTGCAAGCCCGACGACGCTCCACACACTACCCGTCGGGTCCGGCACCGACCAGAACTGGTCGAGCGAGCGATAAGCATCCAGTTGGGTGGCGTGCCAGATACCGCCGAATTGAAATGCAAAGCCCGCCGCCGTGTATGCGATAATGGACAAGGCCAGCGCAAGCAGGCTCACACTGGCTGCGCGCCTCGACTGCTCGGGCGGCAAACCTCCCCAGGCCGACATCATCACGCCAACCGGCAACAAGAAAGCCATAGCAATGCCAGCGGAATCCAAATTCATTCTCCACGTTGTAGGCTGCAGTTGACAAACCAGGGTCAGACGTTGTATATTTGAGGCAATCTTACCAGAGAGCCATGAATCCTACAATCAATCCGCTCCCCCTTAGATTACTCGCCGACGGAATGCTGGGCCGGCTCGCTCGCTGGCTGCGAATCCTGGGCTATGACACGGTCTATGCGTCGGATACGGACGACACTGAATTGCTGCGAATTGCCCGCGCGCAGGATCGCATACTGCTCACCGCTGATCACGGGCTGGCTAGGCGACGCGGCGCGCGCATCCTCTTGATTGAAGCGCAAGACCTCGAAGGTCAACTGCGCCAGGTGCGCACAGCGCTCGGCCCGCCCCCGGGCGATGAACTCTCACGCTGCGTGGTCTGCAATGGCAGGCTCGTGCAGGTGGACAAGTCTATGCTGGCCGACCGTCTCCCACCTTACGTCCTCACCACGCAAAAAGAATTCCGACGCTGTCCCGATTGTGGTCGAATCTTTTGGTCTGGCACGCACGTCGAAAAAATGCGAGCCTTGCTCAGCGATCAGTGAGCAAGTCGTGAGTCGAGTCAGTTGACACTCGTTACAGACGTGGTACAATCTCGCGCAATCTGCAATCAAGGAGTGACACGCAATTTGAAGAAAGAAGCCATTGATCTGGCCCGCCACCTGGTGGATACCATCGAGGAAAAAAAGGGCGAAGACATTCTCTTGATGGACATCCATGCCCAGAGTTCGTTTGCCGACTATTTCGTCTTGTGCTCCGGTTCAAGCGAGCGGCAACTCAAAGCGATACTGGACGCGATCCAGGAAACAGCCAAGAAGGAATTTGGCGTGTCACCGCACCATGTCGAGGGCAAGCCCGAGACCGGCTGGGTGTTGATGGACCTGGGAAACGTGATCATCCATATGTTTTCGCCATCACAGCGACACTTTTACAGCCTCGAAAGCCTCTGGAAAGAATCCCCAATTCTGTTACGAATCAAATGACCTAGCTCCCGGCTTTAAGCAGCGGGAGGGGCTATTCAACGATCCATCGCTCGGCGCTGCGCGTCCACGACACCAACTCATCCTCACGAAAGAACAGGGCCACTTCGAACGCAGCCGTCTCCGGCCCATCGGAGCCGTGAACCAGGTTGCGACCAATCTCCACACAAAAGTCAGCGCGGATGGTGCCCGGCTCTGCGTTAACCGGGTTCGTCGCGCCCATCGTCTTACGGACGACCTCAATGGCCTGCTTGCCTTCCCATACCATCACCACCACCGGCGACGAAGTGATATAAGCCACCAGCGGCTCATAGAACGGCTTGCCCTTGTGGACCGCATAATGTCGGCTGGCCAGTTCTGGTGTGATCTGCATGAATTTCATTCCGGCCAGCTTTAACCCGCGCCGTTCGAGGCGCAAGATGATTTCGCCGATGAGACCGCGTTGGACTCCATCTGGCTTGACAATGACGAGAGTGCGTTCCACGCTGCTTCCTCCTCACAAAACCAGGGGCGACCTCCGCACAGCGGGTCGCCCCTGAATGGGCATACCAACGGCTAGAGTTTCTTGAGCGCCTGGCGATAAAGCTTGAGCGCCTTTTGCAGATTGCCGGCCTTCATGTGAGCATCGCCGAGCAGACGGATAAGATCCACATGATCCGGATTGTCCTCGACCGCTTTCTCCAAGTCGGAAATCACATCGTCCATCAACACGTTGCGGCGGACGAGTTCCTCGTAAGTGTTGTGCGCCGCATGCAAGTCGCCCAGCTGAGTATGGCCACGCGCCATATCCAAGAGCGCCCGGTGATCGTCCGGGTTGGCTCGCAAGCGAGCCAGGATGCTTTCCATATCTACGGCCGGCGTGGGCGGCACGGCCGGCGTGGGCTTGGCTCGCACCAGGCGCTTGGGCGGGCGGGCAGCCGGCTTGGGCTTGGGCGGAGGCGAGGGAGGCAGCGTCGGCTGAACAGGCGCCACGGGCGTGGGTGGCAACATGACGCCCGGCGCAACCGGAGCGGACACAGGCTCTTTGATCGGCGAGGGCGGGGCAAACGAGATGGCTTCTGCTAAGAGAACGACTTGCTCGCCCGGAACCTCTTCGGCCGGGGCTTCCTCGTCGGCCAATGTCTGGTACCACCAATCCGGCCCGGCGACTTCCACAACCGGGACACGCGCCGCGGGCGCGGCTTCGACCGGGGCTTGCTCAACAACCGCAACGGCGGTGATCTCAGGAGCAGGCCAGCCAGCCATCAACCCTTCAACCACTTCCGGCTCGATGACAGGCAACGTCTCCTCAGAGGTTGTGACCTCGGCCCATGCGGCCCAACCCGTCGGCACTTGCGGCGCCGGCGCAGCTTCCACCAGCGCCTCTGGAGCAAGTTCGATCTCAGGCTCAACCGGCCACTCGGGCATTGCCGGCGCCTCTTCAACAGGCTGAGGCGCTTCCACCTTGGGCGGTTGAGGTACTTTTACCGGGGCGGACGGAGGCATCACCGGCGCAACTTTTGGCTTGCGGCCCATGATGGATGCCATGCGCTCTTCAGCTTCCGCCTCCGCCTGAGCTTGCAATTCGGCTTCTTTCCCGGCAGACAGCTGGGCAAAGAATGCCATCGCTTCTTCGGCGCTGGGCAGCGCGCCCTCGCCCGTAAGCCACGCGGGTTGTTCTTCTGCCGCTGGCTTGGGCGGTTCCACTTGAGGCGAAGGCGGCACTTGTGCCGCGGGCAGCGGAGGAGCTTCAACCAGTGTAGGTGGAGGTGTCACCGCTTCCGGTTTGACTTCCGGTTTGGCCTCGGGTTTGCGTCCCATGATAGAAGCCATACGCTCTTCCGCTTCGGCCTGGGCCTGGGCCTGCAATTCGGCTTCTTTCCCGGCAGACAGCTTGGCAAAGAATGCCATCGCTTCTTCGGCGCTGGGCAGCGCGCCCTCGCCCGTAAGCCACGCGGGTTGTTCTTCTGCCGCCGGCTTGGGCGGTGCCACTTGAGGCGAAGGCGGCACTTGTACCGTAGGCAGCGGAGGAGCTTCAACCGGTGTAGGTGGGGGTGTCACCGCTTCCGGTTTGGCCTCGGGTTTGCGGCCCATGATGGATGCCATGCGCTCTTCCGCTTCGGCCTGGGCCTGGGCCTGCAATTCGGCTTCTTTCCCGGCAGATAGCCTGGCAAAGAATGCCAACGCTGCTTCGGGGGCGAGCATCGCCCCGGTACCGAGAGCCGCCAACTCGGCCGCCGGCAGACCAGTTTCCACCTTCGGCGGTTCTGGCTTCACAGCAGGAGCAGGCGGTGGAGGCGTTCCGACCTTGGGCATTGCACCTTCGCCCTCGAGCCGCGCGGGCTGCTCTTTAGTCGCAACCAGCCTAGTTTCGACCGGCTCGGCGGCAACCGGCTCGGCCGGAAAAGCAGACAGCCATTCGGGCAACTCGACCGCGGGAGCAGCCACTTCAACACCTTGCGGCTTGAGAGCCTGTAGCCAATCGGGAATCTCGGCCGGCTCGGGCGCAGTGAGAGGCTCTTCGACCTCAGCTTCCGCTTCAGGCGCTAGAGCGGCCTGAGCACCTAATTGAGCCAACCAATCAGGAGTTTCAGCTTCTTCAAGCGATGGGGCTGGCTGTTCAGCCGCCTCGGGCCCGGATGTCTTGAACCAATCGGGAATTTCGGCCTCCTCGGAAGCCACAAATTCCTTCACCGGAGCAGCTTCGGCTTCCGCGGCCGGCAGTGGTGCGACTTCTGCCCGCAATTGGGCCAGCCAATCGGGCACGCCCTCTTCAGCTTCCTCAACGGTCGGCGCGGGCTGTTCCGCGGATGACGGCTTGAGCGCCAGCAGCCAGTCCGGGGTTGCCGCTTCCTCCCCAGCAGCTTCCGTGGCCGGGAGCGGAGCAACTTGAGCGCGCAGTTGAGACAACCAATCCGGCTCTTGCTCGATTTCTATGGCGGGAGCAGTTTCGATCGGGGTAGGCGGCATCGCTTCGATCGGACCCAACAGCCACCCCGGCGCTTCTTCGGGCACCGCCAGAACGGGTGGCGCTCCGATCTCCGACGGGGCCACTTGCGCAACAGTCGCTTCGGGCGAGGGCAGGCCAAGGCCTTGCAGCCAGGCAGGAACTTCTTCCGCACCTCCCGCCGTAGCCTCCGCTGGCGCACCCAGGCCCGTCAGCCACTCGGGCGCTTCTTCCGTCACAGTCTCTTGTACAGGCGGGGTGTATTCGAATGCCGTCACCGGCACTCCCTTGGCCGGGATCGGTGACGACTTGCCGAACAACATGGCCGCTCGCACGCCTTCCGGGTCGAGCGCCATCGCGCGCTTGAGAGGCACCTCGGCGTCTTCTTCGCGCCCGCCGCTCATCCAGATTTCACCCAGGATGAGATTGGTGTCCAAACAATAGGGCATTTTGTCAAGGACTTGCAGCGCGACGTCAGACGCTTCCAATTTTTGCTCGTTGCGCCAGAGCGCTTCGGTCAGGAGGACCTGCAAATCAACTCGAGCAGGTTCCTGGGCCAGCATCATGCGCAGCTCAGCCACAGCTTCAGAGTACAGTGCGCCGTTCATGTACAGCCGCGCCAGCGCCCCGCGCGTGAGCGGGATGCGTTGTGGCTCCGCGCCGTCGCGGCGGCCATAGAGCTTGCGCAACTCGGCCTGAATAACGGGGTTGCCTGGCTCGACTTCATAGGCGCGCTCCATATGCCACACGGCATCGGGCAGGCTGTCTTTGCGATCGTTGATAATCGCCAACCCGGCGCGCGAGACAAAATCGGATGGGTCAGCGCTCAACACGCGCGCAAACAAATCGGTGGCATGCTGGTCATCCTCACGATCGAGCGCCATTTTGCCCAGCAACCGATAAGCTTCAACGTATTTCGGATACTGCTGAAGGATGTGTCGGCAGTGCGCCACTGCCTCATCGTACGAGCTGCGCTCCAGCATCCCTTCGATCTCTTGTGTGTATTCCCGCAGGGTCAACTCTGTCATCCCTGTCTCCTTCCCGAGTCCACGAGCGCGATGACAATAATAGAGATTATGCAATGCTTCCGGGAAAAACGCAAGTAGACCTACACTCGGCCTCCCGGTTTCAGAACAGGAGAGAATGAAGCAAAAAGACCGGGCTGCTTTCGCAACACCCGGCCCGATGCTCTAACGCAAGTAATCTTTGAGTCGGCGGCTGTGAGTGGGATGGCGCAATCGAGAGAGCGCCTGGGCCTCAATCTGCCTCACTCGCTCGCGCGTGACGCCCAGCTTCTTGCCGACTTCTTCCAGCGTGTACGATTCGCCGTCCACGAGTCCGTAGCGCAGTTGCAGAATGCGAACTTCGCGCGGTGGAAGGGAAAGCAAGATTTCCTGGATTTGCTCTTTGAGCATATTCTGCGTCACAGCCTCGGCGGGAGCGAGCGCGTCGGCGTCTTCGATGAAATCGCCCAGCACGCTGTCTTCGTCTTCGTCGGTGGGCGTCTCCAGGCTGAGCGGTCGCCGCGCGACCTGGATCATCTGCTCGGCTTTCTTGACCGGCACTTCGAGCGCCTCGGCCAGCTCCTCACTCGTCGGGTCGTGCCCCAGCTCTTGCGTGAGCTGATGCGAGACGCGGATGAGCCGATTGATCTGATCGCCCATATGAACCGGCACGCGGATGGTGCGGCCCTGGTCGGCAATGGCGCGCGTCACGGCCTGGCGAATCCACCACGTTGCATACGTGCTGAACTTGTGGCCGCGATGATAGTCAAACTTGCGCGCCGCACGGATGAGACCGATGTTGCCCTCCTGGATCAGATCA
>CAYGWJ010000143.1:0-18562 GCA_964353405.1 uncultured Anaerolineae bacterium | reverse complement strand
AGCGCGTGCTCAACCATCGCAGACGGTTCAGGCTCCACACGCGTTCGGCCCAACAGTCTGACGCGCAACTCAAGCAACTCGTGAAGCGCTGGAAGGCGCTCCCGGCTGCCAGTGGCCCATAGTGAGTTTTGCGCCATTGCGAAGATACAGCTATAATAGATAGCATCCCTTCCTTGCCTGCAGAGAATCCGCCTGACCGTCGGGGGCAGTCAGGCAACCTGGGGTCAACCTGGTGGCAGACAACTATTCGGCCCAATGGACCGCGTTACAGATCAGACCGCTGCCCAAGTAGCGCAGGGCGCCGAGTCAATTGATTCCCGTCTCAACTTGCAAGACTGGGCGGATTATAGCACAATAGACTCTCGTGTCAAAATACCCTCAAAGGTTTATGTTAAATGCCAGATTTGACGGCCCCAATTCGTGTGCTGATGATATCCAAAGCCTGCCTGGTGGGCACTTATCAACGCAAACTTGAGGAAATTGCGGCTTTCCCCGATATTGCCTTGACTGTGATCGTCCCAACCGAATGGCGTGAGCCGGGCGGGGCCACGATTCGACTGGAGCGCGCGCACGTAACAGGCTATGAATTTATGGCTGAGCCGATAGGGTTCAACGGCAACTTTCACCTGCATTTTTATCCCCGCCTGGGGCAGCATTTCGATCGTGTGCGCCCGCACGTCGTCCACGTTGACGAGGAGCCGTATAACCTGGCGACGTTTCAGGCGATGCGGCAGGCGCACCGGCGCAAGGCGCGCGCGTTGTTCTTCACCTGGCAGAATCTGCACCGGCCTTATCCGTTTCCCTTCAACTGGATAGAGCACTATAACTTGCGTCATGCCGATTTTGGCATTGCCGGCAATCACGAAGCGATGGATGTGTGGCGAGCAAAGGGTTACGCGGGGCCGATGCGTGTCATCCCGCAATTTGGAGTTGATCCAGATGTGTTCAAGCCGCAGTATGAATGGGGGGCCGGAGGCGGCTTTGCGATCGGCTGCGTGGCGCGACTGATCGAGGACAAGGGTGTGGATGTGTTACTGCGCGCGGCGGCCGGCTTGCCGGGTGTATGGCGAGTCTATGTGCTGGGAGTCGGGCCGCTGCGCCAGTCGCTGGAAAGCCTTGCGCGCGAGTTGGGTCTGGCCGACCGGGTAGTGTTTGACCGCCCCATTCCTTCCATGCAAATGCCCGCTTACTTGACGGGGCTGGACACACTGGTGTTGCCCTCGCGCACTCGCCCCAACTGGAAGGAACAGTTTGGCCGCGTGTTGGTCGAAGCGATGGCATGCGGCGTGCCGGTGATCGGCTCGACGTGCGGCGAGATTCCGCTCGTCATCGGCGACGCCGGGCTGATCTTTCCCGAAGATGATGTGGAAGCATTACGCGCTGCGCTGCTCCGCCTGCAGCGCGACGATAGCTTGCGCCGCGACCTGGGCCGGCGTGGCCGCGCTCGTGTTCTGGCAAATTACACACAAAAACAGGTCGCCCGGGCGACTGTAGAAGTGTATCGGCAGATGATGCGTGAAGCGTAATGCGTAATGCATGGCGAGTGATGGAAACCGCATCACGTGCAGCGTTATCGCTCCACATTGATCTCGGTCAGCATCAGCCGATCCCCGCCTGAGGTTCCTCGCACATCGAGCCGAACCCCGTCAAATCCATACAGCCCAATGGCAATTCGAAAGCGGCCCGGTGCGGCATTGGCTGGAATCGCCAACCCATAGCGGTCAACGATCGTCTGCCCTGGCTGCCAGATGGTCGTGGGGACCAGCCCGCCGCCCGGTTCCCGGTCCACTTGCGCCGCGATGTTGTCATTCGCGTCCAGGATGTGTACGAAAACTTTGTACCTTGTTGCGATGGGCCGCGGCGTGTCGGCCTGCCAGAACAGTGCCAGTTGAAGCATGTCGCCGGGTGCAACGACATTGCTGCTCAAAGAATAGCCGCGCAGACGAATCGCGTCGCCGAAGCGAATGTCGAGCGTGTGCTGCGGCACATCGGATACCGCCGTGGGCACAGCGTACTCGGCCAGCCTCACCCTGCCGTGCCAATCTTCGGACGCTTTGTACGTGTTCGCGTTGAGCCATCGTTCGACGTAGCGATTCGGGTCAGGCTCAGTCTCGGCCCAGTACAGCACGAACAGCCGTTTGTAACTCGACGTGATTTTGCCCAAGTCGCTGGCAACCATCTCTTCTGTCACCGGGCGGACGCGGCCTATCGGGAAGACGTTCGGGCCATCGGGATAATAGTAAGTGAATGCTTCCCACTGGTTCGATGCTTCGAGCAGAATAGCATCTCCCTCGCGCGCGTTCTGCCTGATGTGCTGCGCGATGCCGCGATAGTCATCACGAGCATAGGCCGGGTCCAAGTACAAATTGGAAAGCGACTGGACGACGGAGGTTGAGACGAACACCAGCAAAACAATGAGGAGTGTCTGCCAGAACTGGGCGGGCGAGCCGGGGCCTCTTGCCAGTTCTTTAAAGGGAACATAGTTGCGCGCCGTGCGCCATGCCCTCACGATGCCGTGCGCAAAGAGCAGGCAAAAGGCCGGACTGGAAGCGAGCAGGAATTTCAGGTAGGCTTCCTTGTACAGCCCGAAGGCAAAGATGAGAGCGACAGGAACGAGCCACCAACCGAGAAGGATGAGGGCAGAAGGATGAAGGATGAAGGGGATATGTGATGTGTGACCCGTGGAGGTGATGCGTGAAGGCAACAGGGCCACTAGCACATAGAGTCCCGCGATTCC
Organism: uncultured Anaerolineae bacterium; assembly: GCA_964353405.1. Taxonomy (GTDB): domain Bacteria; phylum Chloroflexota; class Anaerolineae; order Fen-1058; family Fen-1058; genus JBGLNJ01. Next base: position 15,825 of record CAYGWJ010000143.1, on the reverse strand, counting down.
CAATGCCGTGGTCACTGGCGCGGTCGGAATGGTGCGGCCAAAGACGAACCAGCGTAAGGTGTCGAGCAGCGCCGGGCCAAGTTGATAGGACGGCGTGGGCGATTGCCACTCGGGCAGGCGTTGCAGTGCCACGCCGAGCCACGGCAGGTAAAACAGGACGATGGCAACTTGCGTGGCGGCCCACAGCGCCCAACTGCGCCCGCCTTCACGCCGCGTGACGAGCCAGATCAACGCGGCGAGATTGTGTACAACCAAAATGAACGGAAAAGCATAGTGCGTGTACAGCCCGGCGGCTGAGGTCAACACATAACCAACCGCCAAGACACCCTGCCACGATGAAAACCGATCTTTTTTACTTTGCGTCTTGGTATCTTGGTGGTTTGAGAGGCTTGCGAGCAAATACGTCGACGCGGCAGCCCAAACGGCCAGCAGCATGTACATCCGGGCTTCTTGCGAATAGTACACCTGGAACGGATTGAGCGCGGCGATGAATGTGGCGGCGAGCGCGGTGGAATCGTCAAAGAGTTGGCGGCCCAGCAGAAAGATCAACCCAACGAGGACGACGCCGAGGACAGCCGAAAGGCTCCGCAGCGCAAATTCGCTTGCGCCCAAGAGGCCGCGCCAAAAGAAAAGCGCGTAATAGTAGAGCGGCGGGTGAATGTCGCCGATCGCGGCCGCGGTGATGAGCGGCAGACTGCGCTCAGCCACACGCGCCGACGTGCCTTCGTCGTTCCAGAATGATTGCGCGTCGAGCTGAAAGAATCGCAGCAGGGCGGCGAGGATGAGAATGGCGAGAAGAATCCAGAGGGTGCGTTTCATGCCACCGATCTCATAGCCGTGACAGAATTTCTGGTCCCCGTTCTGTGATGGCGAGGGTGTGTTCGAACTGAGCTGACAGCGATCCGTCGGTGGTGACGACGGTCCAGCCGTCCTTGAGCAATTTCCACTGCGGCTGCCCCATGTTGATCATCGGCTCGATGGTAAAGACCATGCCGGGGCGGAGCACCGGGCCGCGCCCGCCCGGCCCGGTGTGCGGCACCGACGGCGGCTCGTGCAAGTTCCGCCCGATGCCGTGCCCGCCCCATTCGCGCACCACGCTATAGCCGTTGGCTTCCGCGTGCGCCTGAACCGCCCTGCCGATGTCGGAGAGATGTTGTCCCACTTGCGCGACGGCAATGCCTTTGTAGAGACACTCCTCGGCCACCTTGAGCAAGCGCTGCGCTTCCGGCGTCACCGTGCCCACGGCGTAGGTCACGCAAGCGTCGCCGCAAAAGCCTTTGTACTTGAGCCCGATGTCAATGCCGACAATATCGCCCTCGCTCAACACGCGCTGATCTGGCAGACCGTGGCAAATCTCATCGTTCACCGAAGCGCAGATAGTGCCGGGAAAAGGCGGGTGGCTTGGCGGGTTGCCGCGATAGCCTTTGTAAAGCGGCTGCGCACGCTGGCTCTGGAGGAATTCCGTCGCCAGCTCGTCCAGCTCGCGCAGGCTCACGCCGGGGCGAATCGCTGCGTTCAGTCGGGCATACGTCTCGGCCACCAGGCGCCCTGCAGCGCGCATCGCAGCGATTTCTGGCAGGCTTTTGAGTTCAATCCCCGAACCGTCTCCGGTTGTCCTGTTTCGAAGCATGAATCGTTTGTTGGTCACAAGTCCTGTTTTACCCGTCATTGTTTTGCTGCATACGCCTTGATCGCATCATAGGCGGGCAGCGGCGTGAAATCGGGATCTACCAATCGAAAATAATACTTGGCCTGATTGCGCTCGTGCTCGTCAGCCGGCTTGAAGAACCACGCGAACGCCACCCCGGCCCACGGCCATTCTTCTCTGATGCGTTGATATGCGCGCACGAGATATTCGCCTTGTTGTTGCAGTGTCACTCGCCCGAACTCGCCCGCCTGGATGATTTTGGGATCGTTGGGCACGGCGTTCCAGCCGACCTCGGCCAGCCAGATGGGTTTGTGCTCGTCGCCGTTTTTCACCATCACGTCGCGCAGGTACATCGGACGAGCAAAGTTGGTGACGTTGAAGCGCAGTCGCCGGTCGGTGGGGCCGGAGCCGAGGCCATAGGCATTTACACTCATGACGTCAAAACATTTGCCCGCGCCGGCGTCATACATTCTTTGCAAAAAGATAAACTCGTTCATGCCGCCGGTGGGTGGAAAGCGGTTGAGCGTGAGCGTCTGCCCCATAGCGCCGGAAATGATGACGGCGTTCGGAGCAACCGACTTGGCGCGTTCGTAAGCGGCGCACAGCAATTTGGAAAAAGCCGCCGGGTCAACGCCGCACGTCGGACAGTCGCCCCATTCTGGCGTGAGGTTTGGCTCGTTCCAGATTTGCAAAAAGCGGAGCTTGCCTTTGTAACGGCGCAGCACGGCTTCAACAAAATCGGCATAGTCGGCCACACGGTCGGGCGGAGCGAACGCGCCGCGCGCCTGGCCGTCTTGTCGAGTCCACTCGGGCGGGCTGGTGAGCCGCGCCATGATTTGCACATCGTATTTCTGGGCCAGGTCAACAATGTTGTCGTACTTGTTCCACGCGTCAACGCCCTGCGGGTCATTGCGCCGATCCACGAAATCGCCTTTGGCGGAAATTTCGATATCAGCCCAGGCAAACTCTTGGCGTATCCATTTAAAGCCTGCTTCGGAGATCATTTGCATTTGCCGCTCGCGCTTGGCTGGCTCGACTTCTTGTTCGAGGAAAGTGTTGATGCCGAACGGGCTGACGACGGAAGGTGTGATCTGTGCGTCGGGCCGCGTGTCGGGCCAGGGGCGTGTCCAATTCGTGGCATACTCTAACAGGCCGCGCACTTGACCCAGCAGCTCTTTCTCGCCGGAAACCTCAAAAGCCAATCGGCGCAGTGGCGCGTAGAGTGTCCCGGCCGCAATCAGCAAGATGAGAAGGAGCGCCAGAAGATCGAGCGGTGGTCTCAAACGCACGAGTTCCTCAGCATTCTAAACGGCAAAGTCGCGTAGCGTGGAGCCGCCGATGAATTCGCGCAGGAGCGAGTTGTCCGGCACATGTTCCGGCAAGCACGGCAGGAACCATTCCAGGAAAGCCAGCAGCCGGTCGGCTTCCATATATTCGGGGCTGCCAGGGCGGATTTGGCGCAGGAGCGGTTCGACCAGCGGCTTGAGGGCGGCGTGCTCATAGACCAGCGCCGAGTTGAACATCACGTCGGCGTTTTCCTGGTAGGGAAAGATGTTACGGTTCTCGCCCGCGCGCACCGCTTCCCACCGGCTGATCGTTTCGCGCGCGGTGTAGCCCCGTGTAGCGTTGTCGCGCACGATGCGCCGCACCAGCCGCGTGTCGGTCGTGGGCACGCGGTTGTGCTGGTCAATGTTGAGCTGCGTGAGCGCCGAGACATAGATACGAAACATGCGCTCCGGCGGAATCTGGGGCACCAGCCCGGGGTTCAGCCCGTGGATGCCTTCGATGAGGAGGATGTGGTCGGGCGTGATGGCGAGCCGCGCGCCGCTCTCGCTTTTGCCGGCCTTGAAGTTAAAGTGCGGAAGCTGCACCTCCTGGCCTTCCATCAGTTTGAGCAGGTGCTCGTTGAACAGCGCCAGGTTCAACGCCTCGAGGACTTCAAAGTCATAGTTGCCGTCTTTGTCTTTGGGCGTGAGTTCCCGATCCACAAAATAGTTGTCCAACTCAATCGACACCGGGCGCAGCCCTTGCGAAAGGAGTTGAATCGCCACACGCTTGGCGAACGTCGTCTTGCCTGACGAGGACGGCCCGGCAATCAACACGACACGCACCTGGTCGCGACGCTGGGCGATGGACTCGGCAATGTCGGCGATGCGGTGCTCGTGCAGCGCCTCGTTGACCAGGATCACTTCGCGGATGCGGTCGGTCTCGACGGCGCGGTTGAGTGCGGCCACGTCCTCCACGTCCATGATGCGCATCCATTCCGCGTGCTGGCGGAACACGGCCACGAGCTTGGGCGCTTCTGTGTAACCCATCAGATCGCCGGGGCGGCTGCGGCGCGGAAAGTGAAGCACAAAGCCCGGCGGCCGCTCGCGCACGCGAAAGTAGCGCAGGTAGCCGGTGGAGGGAACCATGTAGCCGTAAAAGTAATCGGTGATGTCGCGCAGCTTGTAGACGGTGAGGTAATCCTTGGTGCGATATTTGAGCAGCCTCAGCTTGTCGTCATAACCCTGGAGCTCAAACGCCTGGCGTGCGGTTTCCAGCGACATGCGCTGTTTGATGATAGGCTCATCGGCAACGACGATTTCGCGCATCCGTTTTTCCAGCGCGACAACCTCGTCCGCGTTGAGGGGCGAGCGGCCCGTGATCTCACAATAAAAGCCCCCAAACGGCATCGAATGGTCCACCACGATCTTGGCGTCGGGAAACAATTCGTGCGCAGCCACGATGAGGAGGAACGACAGCGAGCGGCGATAGAGGCGGCTGCCGTCAGTGCTGCTCATGGTGACGGGCGATGCATCCATGTCAGCCGTGACGGGCAGGGTCAGCTCGGTGAGCTTGCCGTTGACCAGCGCGGCGACGATAGGCACCGGTGTCTGGATGCCGGCCGCGCGGATATACGATTCGAGCGTTGCGCCGAGGGGGGCTTGCAGAATCTTGGTGCTGCCATTGACGCCCTTGAGGCGCACCTGCGCCGTCGTGCGGGGTGTGCCGCTCGTGACGACTTCTGGGGTGGGTTTGTAGCTTTCCATCTTGACCCTCTCTCGTGCAATACGCGCCGATTGGGTTCGGCAGCGAATAGCATACCACACTTGGCGATGCGAGACAATTTGACACGCTATGCCGCGAGGGTTACAATGCCAGAAGAGTGAAACATACAGCGTGAGCATCGCGTGACGTTCTGCGTTTCACGTCCTAGCAGCTTGTCGGAGAGGCGTTTCGGAGTCTAGGCTTTAGCCGGTTTTGGCCGAAAATCGCCGCGTGCTCACCGGCTGAAGCCTCGATTCCGGCCCGTCAGGGTTCTCTCCGACAAGCTCCTAGTGTTTGCATGGTCGAGGCAGAGTTCATGCTACGTGTCTTGGGTCGTCTCCTGGTCATGGGCGTCGTGTTTTCAATCGCGTTCTCGTTCTGCGCTGTCCCGATTCAGGCTCAAAGCGGCGGCGACCGGCGCTTCGGCGCGGTGGACGCATCCGATAATTCCTCTGCCGCGTCGCAGCTTGGCGTGGGCTGGACGCGCCTGCGCTTTGTGTGGAGCGACATTCAGCCAAACGATTCGGGTCAATGGAACGACGCCAGGCTGGAAGCGCAGGTCAAGGCCGAAATCGCCGCCGGGCGCGAGGTCGTCGGGCTGATCGTCAACACGCCGCCTTGGGCGCGCACGGACGGCAACAAAGTGGGCGTGCCGAACGGCATGGAATTGCCTGCGAACGATCCTAATAACCTCTGGGCTACGTTTCTCCGCAGGCTGGTCACCCAATACGCCGGGCGCGTCAATCACTGGATCATCTGGAACGAGCCCGACATTTGGGACAGCAAATATGGAGGGCAAACGTGGGGCGGCTCGGTGAACGAGTTCCTGCAATTCCAGCGGCTCGCTTACGCCGTTGCCAAATCCGCAAATCCCAACGCAGTGATTCATCTGGCCGGATTCACTTATTGGTGGGACGTGAACTATAACCGCACACCGTTCTTTAAGCGTTTCCTCGATGCGCTGAGAAACGATCCCAACGCCGCTGCGAACAACTATTACTTTGATGTGGCCACCGTGCACCAGTACTTTAGGACCGACGTGGTGTATGATCTGACGCTCTGGCATCATACCATGATGCGCGCGTATGGATTCGACAAGCCGGTGTGGCTGGTGGAAACGAACGCCGCGCCGTCGCTCGACCCGACCTGGCTCGCGCCTGACTCACAATTCAACATCACACTTGACGAGCAAGGCGCATTCATCGTCCAGGTGTTTGCAGTCGGAATTGCCGCAGGCGCGGAGCGCGTCGCTATTTACAAGCTGGCCGATACGCCCGGCGACAAGGCGGCCAATCCTGAGCCGTTCGGGTTGGTCAGGCTGGATGGCTCACAGCGCCCGGCGTTCAAGGCATTTCAAATCGCGGCGAGGTACCTATCGGGGTTTCGCTCGGCCACGCTCGACCGGCGCGACGAGGTTGCGCAGGTGACGGTGGATCGGGGCGGACAGACGACGACCGTGCTGTGGTCGCGCGTGCCTTTGCCGCAAAAGGTGACGCTGGGCGCACGCACTCGCAGCGCATTGATCGTGGACACTCGCACGGGCGCGGCGCGGACGCAAGGTGTATCCGGTGGCGTATACACCCTCGACTTGCCCGGCTCGATTTGCACTCGGCCTGTGGGTGGTGCTTGCTTGATTGGGGGATGGCCTGTCCTGGTGGTGGAGCAGGGGAGTCGTGGGGTCAGCCAGCCGGTTCCTCAGGCAACCCGTCCGTCAGCTACTGGGACGACACTTGCGCCTACGGGCAGTGCCGGTGTCAGTCAAACGGCGGCGACGGCAACGTCAACGCCAACTGCACCTGCGACGCCAACACCTACGTCGTCTCCAACACCGACTCTAACCGACACACCCACGCCAACGGCTGCGCCAACTCGAACGCCGACCATGTCTCCGACGTCAACCTCAACGCCTTCGGCCACGCCGACGTCGACGCCCACGCCAAATCTGGCCGCCAGTTCGCCCGAGTTCGATGCGCGTTCGGGCCGCGTGCTCTTGGGTTTGGTCGTGATGTTCCTTGCCGCGTTCGCGCTTCGTCCACGCACGGCAAGTTGACTAGAGACACGAGGGCATTAGAATAGCTGGGTGTCTGGCTGTGTGGCAGAGAAAATCACTTGAACCTGGCGAGGGTTTAGATCGGCGTCAGGCCCGGCAGCGGAACGCCTTGTTTGCCTCGCCCGCTCTCCCACGGATAAACGATCAACGCGTCGGTGATGGCGGCATAATACGTCGGCCCGGATTGCTTGAAGAGATTGCTCCCCGGCTTGTAGTGTAGCACAGCTGTTTCCGCCCGCGCGCCGCAGGCCTCGACTCGTCCGATGACCGTGGTGATCGTCCGTCCGCTGCCCCAGATGTCGTCCACGATCAACACACGGCGACCTCGCAACAGAGCGTCTTCCGGGAACTGCAGGAACGTCGGCCAGGCCATTCGCTTGTCAGTCAGTTCGGTGGTAAAACGAACTACGGCCGTGAGGATGTAGGTGATGTCCATCGATTCGGCGATCATTCCGCCGGGAATGATCCCGCCGCGCGTGATCATTAACAGCGCGTCGAACGTCCCCCGCATCTGCGGCAGCAGGTGATCCATCAACACGTTTACGTCTCCCCATGTCAACACTTCCTGGCGCTTGGGCATGTGTCTCTCCTGTCGCCCCTGGGCAGTCCCAGGGGTTGGCTGAATCGCCGTAGATTATACAACGGGAAAGCATCCTTTGGAAATCACGACGAGCACACGCAAATCGAGCATCAAAACCAGCGCAGTGCTATAATTCCCGGTATGAGCATCGAACTCGATTGGCAAATCGTCGAAGACGAGCCTCAAGAGCCAGAGACGCCGCCTCAGCCTCCGGTTCAACGGCGACGGCGGTGGCCGCGGATTTCGCGCAAGGCGCTGGCGGCGGTTGCGCTGATTCTGGTTGTGGCGATTGCCGGCTTTGCGGTTTACTATGACCGGGTGTATCACGCGCAACTGGACCAGGTCAAGCCGCCTGTGTTGCAGGTCGCTCACTTTGAAGCTCAAGCCGTGTCAAAGGGCGACCGTGACTCGTACCTGGCGGTGCAAGACCCGGATGATTCGAGTTGGCGCGAGATGCAGGCCAAACGCTTTGGCAAGCTGGAAAAGCAAGGCCTGCCCGAGTGGGGTTGGAAGGCGACGGATGTTCAGCCAGTGCAGGGCGGAGTGACGCTTGAGCCGGGCGGTGCGCGATTAGACGTGACGTATCGCTTCTCGGTAACGCAGCCGATGCCGAATGGAGCGACTAGTGTGACGGTAGTGCTGCCGCAGTATTACAAACAGACACCTTCGGGCTGGGTGCGCGCGTTGCCCGTTGTCGAGTACTGGGGCGCGTGGCGTCAGCGGAACGGCAAGTATTTTGCAGCGCGCTTTGTGCAGCGTGATGCGGATCTGCTAGAGCCGCTGGCCCCGCGCATGGACGCGCTGCTGGCGCAGGTATGCGACCGTTTGCCCTGTCCGCCACAACCGATTTATGTGGTGTTTGAGAACTCTTCGGATGCATTGGCCAGCCTGGACGACTTTACGTATGGCTTTGACGACGGCTCGTTCAAGTTAAAGTTCCCCGCACCGCAATTGTTTGGCGTGCCGGCCGATGCTCCTTCGCGCGAAGAGTTCTATCGCGCCATCGGCACGCGGATGGTTGAGGCGCTCGTCTACGAAGCGTCTGGTCGCCGTCTGAACATGGCCTATCAGGCCCCGAGGGAAATCGTGCGTTGGGAGCTGGCGCGCGCGGGACTGTCCGGGCCGTTTTTCAACAGCGTGCTTACAGCCACCTTGCGGACGGCCGGTTGGCTGCCGTTGGCTGCCATTCCACTGCGCACCCCTTGGATAAATCTGAATGCCGGTCTGCCCGAACGCAACGTGATGCTGCCGCTGGCGTTTGTTTTTCTAGAAGAGCAGATCGGCCCAGGCTCTGTCACTCGCCTGATTCCGACCATCGGCGCAAGCACAAGTCTGGGCGAGGCCATCTACAAATCGCTCAACGTGAATGCGGCCTCATTAGAGGCGGCGTGGCGCAAGTTCCTGCAACAGCAAGCAGGTTACTCGTTTGCCGAATCGGGTCCACTTGCGCCGGGCGGCGAGCTGGCATTGAGCTGTTCAACCTCGGGCGCCGGAAATGCCTCATTGTGGCGCATGCACTCGGATGGGACGGGCCTGCGGCAAATTTCGTTGGGCAGCGAGAATACCCTGGTGCTGGGCTGGTCGCCGGATGGCGCGTGGCTGGCTTGTATGACCTCCAATGGCGTGGCGATCTCGGATGCTGAAGGCAACCCTATTGCATCGGTGGCAGACCCCGGTTGGGTGGGGTGGTTGCCCGACGGGCGTTTGTGGATCTCAAATGACTTTGACGGAAGCCTGTCAGAAGAGCGAGCCGCGCATGTGGTGCGGCTTGACACGGGCGAGGACACCGTCATCACGGGAACGTATCACAACTGGTCGTCGGATGGAACACGAGTGGCCTACATGTCGTCAGATCAGCTTTAGCTGGCCGACGCGGACGGGCGCAATGCGCGGCAGGTTGCGCGGGGCGGCTTGCCCGCTTGGTCGCCGGATGGCAAGTGGCTTGCTATAGCGCCCCAGAGCGAGGGAGGTGTGTTGTTGGCCGCGCCGGACCTTTCGTCCGTCGGCTGGTTACACGAAGAGTTGACGTGTGTCACGGTGGCATGGCAACCGGCCATTCATTGAACCTGTATCAGAACCATTTACAGAATAGCTCGTTCGTCAAGGTCAGGCCTGGGGTGTTTTTATTGTGTCGGCTGATGGGTGTTGAGTTGAAGGGGGCAGACTATGTGCATCGAAGTGGATTGGCAGGTCGTTGACGAGGACGCGCTGCTGCCAGACTCGCTGAGGGCTGCGCTCGATGCCCACACCGGCGTGGCGCGCACCCAATGGCGCGGACGGGGGCTGTGGTTTCCAATCTATCGCCTGGGCAGTCCGCCCAAGTGCAACAGTCTGGCATGGCGACCTGAGCGTTGAGTGTAGAGCGTAGGATGGTGTGAGCATCCAGGTAGATTGGGAGATTGTACACGACGATGTGCCGCCGGATCAACCTGTGCCGAAGCCTGTGCCCCGGCCGCGCCGCCGCTTGTCGCGCAAGTGGTTGATCTCGCTCGCGTTGATTCTGGTTGCGGTGCTTGGCGCGGCTGCCTTTTACGTCTTTTCGATCTACCGTCAGCAGCTCGAGCGTGTCGGGCGCGAGATTCGGCCCATCGCCAGGCTCGAAGTGCAGGCCGTCGCAACGAATGATCTCCGCTCTTTCCTCGCGCTTCAAGACCCGGACGACCCTGCCTGGCGCGCATTGCAAGAGAAACGCTTTGGTCGCCTGGAGCGCGAGGGGCTGCCCGAGTTCGGTTGGAAGGCGATGGGCATTGCGCCACAGTTGGGCGGCGTGACGCTAGAGCCGGGCGGGGCGCGGATTGATGTGATCTATCAGTTCTCCGTGACGCAGCCGATGCCGAACGGCCCGGCGACGATCAAGTTGAGCGTGCCGCATTACTACGAGCAGACACCCTCGGGCTGGGTGCGGGCCAATGGCGCTGTCGAGTATTGGGGAACGTGGCAGCATCGCAGCGGCAACTATTTTGCCATGCGCTACACGCGGCGCGATACGGACGTGCTCGATGGCCTGGTCGCCCGCATGGACGAGATGCTGGCGCGTGTGTGCGGCCCGTTGCCCTGTCCGCCACAGCCGATCTTTATCGAATTTGGAAACTCGGCCGACTCGCTGTCCAAGCTCACCGACTTTTCTTATGGCTTTGACGCCAGCTCGTTCATTCTTCGTCTCCCTTCGCCGCAGTTGTACGGCGTGCCGACGGATGCACGCTCGCGCGAAGAACTCTATCGCGCCATCGGGACGCGCATTGTGCAGGCGCTTGTGACCGAAGCTTCGAGAGGACACCCGAACCTGCCCTATCTTTTCTCCCGGCAACTCTTGCAGTGGGAACTGTGCAAGGCCGGCCTGGCTGGGCCATTCATCACGCCCGAGATGACTCGAACGCTTACCAGCTCGCTGCGAATCGGCGTATGGCAACCGTTGTCTACACTTGCCTTCCGTTCCCGCGCGAGTGGGCCAGAGCCAACGAATGATGAGCTGATGATGCCATCGTTGGCACTCGCGTTCCTTGAGCAATACGCTGGCGCGGGCACAGTGGAGCGGCTAATTCCGGCGATGCAATTCAACGTGACGCTGGGCGAAGGGATCGGCGCGGCCTTGAAGGTGGACCCTCGCTCGCTGGAGCCGGCGTGGCTCGAGTATCTGCGCAAACAGGCTGGCCTGCCAACGCCCCGGCCCGCCCCTCCAGAGGGTGAATTGGCCTTGACTTGCTTTGTGGGCGGAACTGGCTCTTTTTCCATCTTGCGTATCGGAGCCGATGGCTCAACCATTCAAACTGTAGAAGGTCAAGTCCTGAGCATCCCACAGCCCGCATGGTCGCCCGATGGCAAAAAGCTGGCGTACCTTCGCAGTGGCCGGGTGCAAGTGATGGACGCCGATACCCGGCAATACAAGACAGTGACGGCTGATTTTCCGATCGGCGCGTTCGGTTGGCTGCCCGATGGCCGCCTGTGGGTCAGCCGTTCATCGGGCACGCGGAGATCCAGCGAGGTGATTAACCCGGACGCCGACGAGCGCATTCAAATTGCAGGCATCAATCATCTCTGGTCGCCCGATGGCAAACGGCTGGCCTATCTCAATTATTCGCCCGGCGCGATCAGCCCACTGTCGGGTCAATCAAATCCGAGCATCTGGCTCGCCCAGGCCGATGGAAGCGACGCGCAGCGAATCGCTCTGGGCTACAGCCTCACCTGGTCGCCCGATAGCGCGCGGCTGGCGTTCTTGAACGGCGTGTCGGGCAACACGTCGGGCGTGCTCGATGGCGAGATTCAGGTTGCCGACGTGAACAGCGGTGCAATCACGACGCTGGTGCGCGCGGCTGACCTGCCCGCCGAGTTCACTGGCGCCGGGGCCACCTGGATTGGCAATCTCACCTGGTCACCCGACGGTTCGATGCTGGCAGTCGCGGTCAATCGAACGAGCGGACCGACGCTATTCGTGCTCGATGCCCACACCGGCGTGGTGCGCTCGCGCTGGACTGGGACGAGCGCGCGCTGGGTGAGCCTGGCCTGGTCGGCGGACAGCCGCTATGTGGGTTTCTGGATCGTGGTGCCTTCGACCCGCGATGTGGTGGGCACGGTGGGCGCGCTGGACGTGGCGACGGGGCTGGCGGCGACGCTGCAAGGCCGCGACTTTGACTGGTCGCCCGATGGCCGCTGGCTGGCCGTGCCGCAGGAACAGTCAGGTGTCTTGGTCGTTGCGCCGGACCTCGCGGCGGTGCGTTGGCTGGACGCGCCGGGGTGTCTTGGCGTGGCGTGGAGACCGGGCACTCGTTGAGTGCAAAGGAATGCAGGCGTCACGCTGATCACGATCCACTGATTATGAGCATCGAACTGGATTGGCAAGTCGTTGACGAGGATGCGCCGCCGCCCGAGGCAGCCTCTTTGCCTTCATGCGAGCCGCATCGGACGAGGCCGCGTGTCATCTGGATTGCGCTGGCGATTGTGGCGTTGTCCGTCGCAAGCGTCGCCGTGTATTCGGCCCGGGTGTATCGCGCGGGATTGGCTCAAGCCAGCGACCAGGTTCGCCTCGTCGCCAGGCTTGAAGCTCAGGCTGTGGCGCAGGGCGACAGTGAATCGTTCATGGCGCTTCAGGACCCAAGCGATTCGGCGTGGCGTTCGCTGCAATCAAAACGCTTTGGTCAGCTAGAGCGTGCAGGCCTGCCCGAGTTCGGCTGGAAAGCTGCTGGTGCATTGCCTCAATTTGACTCAGTGTCGCTTGAGCCGGATGGCGCTCGGCTCGATGTGACGTATCGCTTTTCCGTGACACAGCCGCTGCCCGGTGGCCCGGCGACGGTCTCGGTACAAGTCCCGCAATATTACAGGCACATACCTTCGGGTTGGGTGCACGCCATGCCGGGCCCTGATTTTTGGGGCGGCTGGCGCGAACTCAAGGGCAAGCACATCGTCGTCATTTACTTTCAGCGCGATGCTGCCATCGTCGAGCCGTTTGTGCCGCGCCTGGACGAGGTCATGGAGCGCATCTGCGAATCGCTCCTTTGCCCGGTGCTGCTCCCCATCACGTTTGACAATGTCCCCGATACGATTTTGAGCCTGTCGGATTTTTCCTACGGCTACACCAACACCGGGCTCAAGCTTCCTTCGCCGTACTTGGTTGGCCTGCCCGCCGATGCAGCCTCGCGCCAAGAGTTGTACCGCGCTTACGGGACGCGACTGGCAGAGGCGCTCGTGTACGAGGCGTCAAATCGCCGCCTGACGATGAGCCATCTTGCGTCCAGAGAGTTTGTGCGCTGGGAGCTGGCGCAGGCAGGTTTGAGCGGGCCGTTCATCAGCCAGGCCGTCATCCGCACGCTGACGACGGCGCCCGCCGCCGCGCTCCAGCCGCTCGGCGCGATTTCGGTGCGCTCTCGTGCTCTGGGGCTGAATGTATCGCCGGGCGAAGTCGTCATGCCGCTGGCGTTTGATTTTCTGGAACGGCAATTTGGCGCGGGCACGGTGCCGCGCTTGTTGCCCGCGCTCACTTTAGCGAACGTCAGCACATTGGGCGAAGCCATCAGCATGACGCTGCGCGTCAATTCGACGACGCTCGAACCGGCCTGGCAGCAATACCTGCGCCGGTTAAGCGCGGGGAGTTGATCGTTTACAAATGAGAGCCATCAGTTACCCGCACACCAAGCAGACACGACGACCACGCCGGCAGCGCAACGCTTCGATCGGCGGGGCGATTGCGCTCGGCGTGGTGATGCTGGCGTTTTGTAGTGCGTGTCTGTTCACCACACCGGTTGTGGCGCGGCTCATCCCGCCGCGTTACATCGCGCGCTTTGTGCCAGAGCCGGTGCAGGGTTTCTTTCAGGCGGCGCCCGTTGAACTGCCCACACCCGTGCCAGCGTCCGCGCCGCATGTGGTGGCCGCGCTCCTCATGCCGATTCCAACCATTCCGAGTGCTCCTGTTGCGCCGACCGGCCGGCCGGCGATCCAACCTACCAGCCCGCCAACCAGCACGCCGATCCCACGCCCGATTGCCTCGTTGACGCAGGTTCCGTTTCTCAACTCCACGGTGGCCGCGCGCTCTACGCCCGCCGCGCTAGAGTTTGCCACGGTCTACCTCACCGGCTTTCGCCACATGTATCAGACGTGGAACAATTGCGGCCCGGCCAATTTGGGCATGGCGCTTTCGTATTACGGCTGGCCCGGCACGCAGGCGGATGCCGCTGCGTCTCTCAAGCCTGACCCGGAAGACCGCAATGTGAACCCGGACGAGATGGCCGCGTTTGCGCGCTCGCAGGGATTCAGTGCCATCGTCCGCGCCAACGGGACGCTTGAACTGCTTCAGCGGCTCATCCGCGCGGGTATCCCGCCGATTGTCGAAAAAGGCTTTGAGCCGGAAGAAAAGCTCGGCTGGATGGGCCATTATGAGCTCGTCGTCGGCTGGAGCGACACCACGCGCGAGTTTATCGTGATGGATTCGTACCTCGGTCCGAACCAGAGTGTGTCCTTCGACGACATGGACAAGTACTGGCGTCAGTTCAATCGAACCTACATTGTTGTCTACCGACCTGAGCGGCAAGCGGAGGTCGCCAAAATCATCGGCGCCGGGATGGACGATGCAACCCTATACCGCAATGCGCTGGCGCGCGCGCAAGCAGAGTTGAATGCGAACCAAAAGGACGCATTCGGCTGGTTCAACCTGGGGACGAATTATGCCGCGCTCAAGCTGTTCGACGAGTCCGTCTCCGCTTACGACCAGGCGCGGCGGATTGGCCTGCCCTGGCGCATGACTTGGTATCAATTTGGCTGGTTCGAAGCGTACCTGGCAACCGATCGCCTGGACGATGTGATGGCGCTGGCCGATGTCACGCTCAAGAACGATCCGTATGCCGAAGAGATGTATTACTACAAAGGGCTGGCCTTGCAAAAGCGCGGCGATGAAAATGCAGCGCGCGAGCAATTCAACCTGGCGTTGAAGCACAATCCGAACTTTGGACAAGCGAAGCAGGCGTTGGGAGTGGCCGGGCCGTGATCCGAAGGGAGCAAAACGTGGAGCGCAATCGTTGCGCTCCACGTTTCACAAGGGACACTGGTCTAACAACGCGTTGCCGATCAGCGACCACCGGCCCCGGTGTCTCGCCAGCCACCTGTCGAAGCCGGGCGAGCCGCGAAATCACTACCACTTGCTCCGGCGTCTCTCCAACCACCGGTTGCAGATATGGAATCCCCTGAGCCGCCGGTCGTCGGTACGGAAGCGGATTGAAGTGCGTACTTGACTGAGGACGCTTGCGGACTGGCGTAAGGTCCACGTCCGATCGCGGGTGCGGGAGCAGCTTGCAGACTGGCGTAAGGTCCACGACCGATCGCGAGTGCGGGAGCAGTTTGCGGACTGGCGTAAGGTCCACGACCGATCGCGAGTGCGGGAGCAGCTTGCGGACTGGCGTAAGGTCCACGACCGCTGGCGTCAGCCTCTCTCCAGGTAGCAGCGCCAAGTGTGTTGCACTGGCTGGCCAGAAAAGTAGGCCACGCGCTGGGCATGACCGTGCCCAACTCTTGCCGCAGCATGGCCAGACAGGGAGCCAAAGCTGCGCTGCGCTCACCCCTTGACGGAGACGAAGCTAACGCTGCCCCGCTGGAAAACGCCACTGCCGCCGACAACCCTAAAGTGACCAACCATTTGATTGAACGATTGAGATACATGATGTCCTCCCTTTTTTCCTTTGTGCGTTTTTCTTGCGGTCTTGTCCGCTCGTGCCGAGCGGTGTAACCTCACCCAAGATGTTGCCGACAGTGTAGCAGACCCGCGTCAACCAGCGTCTTGTGGGGCGTCTCTTTAGCGTCTCTTGTTCAAATGTTATTGTAACAGCCTGTCTTTAATGTTATACTGCACTTAGCCAAGGGAAATCCTCATAGCCAACACCGCTCCTTTGCTGTGCGCTTCACGCGAAAGAGTCTGTATGCTTCAAGTCAAATTGCTCGGACAATTCGATCTGCTCCTGGATGGCCAGCCGGTAGAGCTTGCGTCTCGCCCGGCGCAGTCGCTCCTGGCCTATCTTGTGCTGACGGCCGGCACCGCGC
>CAYGWJ010000142.1:0-4779 GCA_964353405.1 uncultured Anaerolineae bacterium | reverse complement strand
GCGCGGTGCCGGCCGTCAGCACAAGATAGGCCAGGAGCGACTGCGCCGGGCGAGACGCAAGCTCTACCGGCTGGCCATCCAGGAGCAGATCGAATTGTCCGAGCAATTTGACTTGAAGCATACAGACTCTTTCGCGTGAAGTGCACAGCAAAGGAGCGGTGTTGGCTATGAGGATTTCCCTTGGCTAAAGTGCAGTATAACATTAAAGACAGGCTGTTACAATAGCATTTTGAAAAAGAGACGCTAAAGAGACACTCCACAAGACGCTGGTTGACGCGGGTCTGCTACACTGTCGGCAACATCTTGGGTGAGGTTACACCGCTCGGCATGAGCGGGACAAGACCGCAAGCAAAACACGCAAAAGAAAAAAGGGGAACATAATGTATCTCAATCGTTCAATCAAATGGCTGGTCACTTTAGGTTTGTCGGCGGCAGTGGCGTTTTCCAGCGGGGCAGCGTTAGCTTCGGCTCCGGCAAGGGGTGAGCGCAGCGCAGCTTTGGCTCCTTGCCTGGCCATGCTGCGGCAAGAGTTGGGCACGGTCATGCCCAGCGCGTGGCCTACTTTTCTTGCCAGCCAGTGCAACACACTTGGCGCTGCTACCTGGAGAGATGAAGGCGCCAGCGGTCGTGGACCTTACGCCAGTCCGCAAGCATCTTCCGCTTCCGTGCCGACGACCGGTGGCTCAGGGGATCTCACACTTGGCGCTGCGACCTGGAGAGATGCTGGCGCCAGCGGTGGTGGACCTTACGCCAGTCCGCAAGCTGCTCCCGCACCCGCGATCGGTCGTGGACCTTACGCCAGTCCGCAAGCTGCCCCCGTTTCGACGAGACGCCAGAACAGTGATGCGCCGGGTCGCTAACTCGCGGCCGAGTGACGGCATTGCAATTCAATACACCATGTGGAGCGCAGGACTGCGCTCCACATGGTGCTATGACGGGAAAAGTCATTCTGTATATCAACCAAACGTGACCGATGAGCAGGGGGTATCCATTCTAAAGGCAAGGAGAGGACAAGGTGATGATCGTGCGCGATGTGTTTCAAGCGAAATATGGCCAGGGGGGCGAGTTGGTCGCCCTGCTCAAGGAAGCCCAGCGAGATGTGCCACGCAGCTTTCAGCGCATCCTCGCCGATGCGAGCAGCCCGTTCTTTACCGTCGTCACCGAAATAGAAGTGGCAAACCTGGGCGACTGGGAAACACGGGTGGCCGAGGTTTTTTCGAACCCGCTGTGTTGTCGAATTGACAAACTGTGCGGCAGGTTTATAATTTCCCCAAGTCGGCGTTTGCCGGAGCGATATCTATGGATCTTTTGGAATCTTTTGTCTCATCCCAGCTTCCATCCGATGCGGCGGCATCGGCCGTCCGCGACTATTTCGAATGGCAGATACAACACCGCGCCGCGGATTTCATCCCCAGCGCTGATGACGATGTAGACCTGCGGACTTATCTGCTTTATCTGCGTACGAACGGTGCTGACCGGGCCGCGCTCGAAGAACAAGTTGCCGCCCTCGAACGGTTTTACCAATGGGCACAAACCAGGGGGGTCATTACTCACAGCCCCTTTGATGAATACAATTTCGCCCCTCCCTTCCTCACAAGCGTACAGATTGAACCGCGGCAACAGACTCTGCCCAGTGACATGAATGAACGGGAGGTGGAGAGGTTGCGCGCGCTCAGTCAAATAGCAGAGGTGCTCAACAACTCTGTGGATATCCGGAGCGCTCTCGACAGCACACTGAGAACACTGCTCAAAGTAATGAATTTGCAGACTGCGTGGGTGTCCATGCTCACTGAATCACACCTTAGTGTTTTTTCCGCAGGGGATTCACCGCCACACGGCTTCGTGCTGGCTACTGCCTGCGGCTTACCCCCCGGTCTCGAACGCGACGATCGCCGCTTTCTCCGACAGCCGCCCGCTTGCCACTGCCAGCAGCTCCTCATCGAAGGACGCCTCACACGTGCCGTCAATATCGTCGAATGTACACGCTTGCGAAATTCCAGGCGCGCCGCAGGTGATAACCAAGGTTTGCGCTTTCACGCCAGCGCGCCCCTGATCTCACAAGGTAAGCCCCTTGGCCTCATCAATGTCGCCACCGCGGAATGGCAGTTCCTCACCCCCGCGGATTTGCACTTTCTCTCTGACGTCAGCGCACAGGTCGTCGTTGCGCTCGAGCGTGCTCATTTCTACGAGGTTGCAGAGGCGCGGCGCATCCGTCTCGAAAAAGAACTAGAGGTCGCTCGCGAAGTACAAGCGGGTCTCATGCCGCGTGAAATGCCTGACATTCCCGGCTTTGGTCTCGCGGGCGCTTGGCATCCGGCGCGCGAGGTCGCCGGAGATTTTTACGACATCTTTCCACTGGCTGAAGGTCGCTGGGGGATGGTGATCGGCGATGTTGCTGGTAAGGGCACTGCTGCCGCGCTATATATGGCGATGGTACACAGTCTCATTCTCTCTGGAGCGTTGCGACATCGCAGTCCCGCGGCAGTATTGATGGAGGTCAACCAGACGATCCTCAGGCAGTCTTCCTCGGTGATATTCGTCACGGTTTTTCTTGCAGTGGTTGACCCAAAGACGCAGACGCTCCAGTATGCAAATGCCGGGCACAATCCACCGATGGTGCGGCGCGCATCCGGGACCATAGAGTCGTTGACCCGAACGGGTGCCGTGCTGGGAGTGTTCGAGGACCTACAATTGAGCGAGGCGACCATCACGCTCGGGCCTGGCGACGCAGTTGTGTTGTACACCGACGGTGTGACTGAAGCAGGGCATCCGCATCTGCGCAACGAAGATTACGGGATCAATCGTCTGACGGCTGCTATTGCCGCCGCGCCCCGTAAGGCTGGTGAACTCCTCGCGCACGTTGAGGCTGATCTCAACGCCTTTACCGAGGGCGCGCCACAGCAGGACGATGTCACCTTTTTGGTGCTTGTCAAGGATTGAATCGAAGCGCCAAGACACCCTACCGATTGACGTGAACCGAACGTGCCCGGATGCCAAACCCTCGCCTTGCGGCCATGCTGCGTACGGCGCGGGCTCCTGCGGTTGTGGACAGATGATCTGGCAAACGCGCACTAGCATGGCGAGCAACGCTACCGCCACCTGTTCGAGAACATGCCCGGCGTGGACGGGGTGGAGGCCATCGCCAGATCATGCGCGAGTCTCCGGCCGCCCGCATCATTGTCCTAACCGTGTATCGCCAGGAGCAGTACATGCTCGACGCCACCCAGGCCGCGCTCTACGCCCTGCGCCAGGGCTGGGCCGCGCTGGACGAGCCGCCCACGTAAGCGCCGCTTGGCGATCTCCCTCGCTCCTCCCCGCTCGCACCGGCGGTGTACTCACCGCCTTTCGCCCACCCCCATTACAATTAATTGTAGCGAAACTGCCCCAAAAGCAGATTGGTTCTTGTCTACCGCCCGGGTGGGGATGGGTGTAAGATAAGAGCATCAAATTCTTAGTGACGAGTTTAGCAACGGCTTGCCGCATACCAAGGAAAGGGAAATCAAACGAGGCCGTGTGCGCGTATCGAAAAGAGGTCAAGAAACTCGACCCTTTGCTGATGGACGACTCGGTTTATCCGACAAAGGCATCCCCGACATCGCAATCTGTATATCAACCATTTGCAATGAATTGACAAAGATCATGATCCACGCACCGGCTGACGCCATCTGGCAAGTGATCAGCGACTTGCGCGCGGCTTGCCACTACCTCGCCATGGTCGTCAACTGCACGGTTGCGGGCGCAGGAGTCGGCGCGTTGCGCACGCTGACCAGCGTAGACGGCAGCACGGTTGTCGAGCGTCTCGAAACGCTGGATGGATACGCCCACCAGATGAGTTACGCCCTGCTGACCGACACGCCCTTTAGCAACTGTCTGACCACCATGGCGGTGCGTGACCTGGGTCCGAGCCAGGCCGAACTGGCGTGGGCGGCGACCTTTGAAGCCGATGGGCTTCCGGCGAGTGAAGCGGTGGATCTGCTGGAGGGTGCGCTGGCGGCCAACTGCCTGGCGCTGAAGCAGTTCATGGAGGCCGACAGGAAATAACCGGCCCATTGGGGCGAGTTCGCCGGTCCACGGCTGGGCCGTGCTGGACGAGCCGCCGCGGTAAGCGCCGCGCGCGGGATGGGTGTAAAATGAAAAGGCGACTTTTGCCTGGGCACCGCATGTCTGCCCATCATGTTGGAAGCAGACTGGTAAATCAACCCTATCCATAAGGAGAATCGAACCATGTTATCTACCAGAAACAAACTTGAATCAGCGGTGGGCAGACTGCTTCTGTCCATGGTGCTGATGACCGGACTGCTCGGCTTGATGCCGGGGCCCGTGGCGAACGCTGCCGTGGGTGTCGTTGTTGGTGGGCTCTCCGATGCGCCCCCTCCGCCCACCATTGCGCCTGTGCCGGCGATGCTGCCGCCACAGGCGCCACAGCTTGACCCTGGCGCCCCACCGCCGCCGCCGAGCCTGGAGCCTAACCGCAAGAGCCAGTCGTCGCCCGTCGTCGACCACATTGCGGCGCGGTTTGAGCCGCCTGCGCGTGGAGCGCTTGAGGGCTTGATGTCCAAGGGTACGCCCCGGAGCAAGGCTGCGCTTGGAACCAAGACGGCTGCCCCAACGGCCCTGCCCAATCTCCTTTTATACCAAGAGCCCTCTCGGAAAGTCCGAGTAGGCCATTTTCATGGTTGAATAGGCTACCGAACTCGGTAGTCTTTAACGTTTTACCCCCACCTGTGGCAAAATAGGACGTATCTCACACGTTCCGTTCTTGGCCCACAGGAGGGGGCC
>CAYGWJ010000141.1:0-10897 GCA_964353405.1 uncultured Anaerolineae bacterium | reverse complement strand
GGCATCGAGCGGACGCTGCACCGCATCAGCGCCATCCGCAACCGGCGCGGGAACATCGTCGGGCTCACGTGCCGCGTGGGCCGCGCCGTGTACGGCACGATTGACATCATTCAAGACATCATCGAGTCCGGCAAAAGCATCCTTATGTTGGGCAAGCCCGGCGTGGGCAAGACGACCATGCTGCGTGAAGCAGCACGAGTCTTGGGTGACAAGAAACGCGTCGTCATCGTGGACACCTCAAACGAAATCGGCGGCGATGGCGACATCCCACATCCGGCGGTGGGCGGCGCGCGGCGCATGCAAGTGCCCCAGCCCAGTCTTCAGCACGAAGTGATGATCGAAGCAGTTGAGAATCATATGCCTGAAGTCATCGTTATTGACGAGATTGGGCGCGAACTGGAAGCCCAGGCCGCGCGCACGATTGCCGAGCGCGGCGTGCAGCTCATTGGCACAGCGCATGGCCGCACGCTCGACAATTTGCTGCTTAACCCTACACTCTCAGACTTGATTGGCGGCATCGAAAGTGTGACCCTCTCCGACGAGGAAGCGCGGCGGCGGGGGACGCAAAAGACGGTGCTCGAGCGCCGAGCTCCGCCCACGTTCGATGTGATGATCGAAATCCAAGACCGGCAAAAGCTGTTGGTGCATCACGATGTGGCGATATCGGTGGACAATCTCTTACGCGGGCGCGCGCCGGACACTGAATTGCGCTACCGCGACGAGCAGGGTCATGTCCACAGGACCGCGCCCGAAGAGACCGAGACTAGCCCTTCCGAGGTCGAGCAAGCGGCTCCAGCGTTCCAGGTGGCGCCGCCCAAACGCGGGACGCTCAAGCCGATCAAGGTTTATGCTTACGGCATTGCGCACAACCGGCTGGAACAGGCGGCCACCCGACTCAAGCTGCCCGTCATCATCACCGAAGATATAGGCGAAGCCGACATTGTGATGACGGTCAAGAATTATTATCGCCGCCGCCCCAAGCTCATCTCGGATGCCGAGCGGCGCAACACGCCGATTTATGTCTTGCGAGCCAACACGGCGCCGCAGATGGAAAACTGCCTGGCTGACATCTTTGATCTTTCGCCGCAAGAAGCCGACCCGTACACGGTGGCGATGCAAGAGACGCAGGAGGCCATTCAACGCGTGTTGGGAGGGGCGCGGTCAGTGGATCTTGAGCCGCAAAACGCTTTCATCCGCCGACAGCAGCACGAGCTGATTCGCCAGGCCAACCTGGTGAGCCACTCGTATGGCAAGGAGCCGACACGCCGCGTGCGCGTTTATCACGAATAATCGTAGGGGGTGAGGCAACCTGACCCCTGCGCCATAATGACGTATGAGTCTTTTCATCACCTTTGAAGGCCCCGAGGGCAGCGGCAAGACGACGCAGATCAAACGGCTGGCCGAGCACTTGCGTGGTCGCGGCTGTGACGTGCTGACCGTGCGCGAGCCGGGCGGCACCTCCATCAGCGAGCAAATCCGCGCTGTGCTTCACTCCCTCAACAATCGCGAGATGCAACCGCGCACGGAAATCTTGCTCTATTGCGCCGCGCGCGCGCAACTCGTGGGGCAGGTCATTCGTCCTCATCTGCAATCCGGAGGCGTGGTGCTGTGCGATCGCTACGCCGACAGCACGTTGGCTTATCAAGGCTACGGTCGCAGGCTCGACCTGCAGACACTGCGGATGATTTTGGATTTTGCGACGGGCGGACTCGCGCCCGATCTCACGCTTTACCTGGACATTGACGTAGAAGCCGGTTTGAAACGGAAAAAGACGGGCGGCGACGAGTGGAACCGGATGGACGATTTGGAAGTCGAATTTTATCGCCGCGTGCGCAGTGGTTATTTGGAAATGGTCGAGCAAGACCCAGCCCGGTGGGTTGTGGTGGATGCGGCGCGCAGTGCGGAGACGATTGCAAGGGAAATTTGGGAGAGGGTGGAGAAGCGACTGGTGTGATACGGGATGCGTGAGCACTCACGCATCCCATGACAGGTCAACCCATCCATCAAAAGTCATCTTCCGCCATGTCGCCTGTTCCGCCCATCCCCTCAGCCAATTCCGGCATGGATTTTTCAATGTTTTCGGGGTCTTCGCCTGCTTCAAGCCGTCCCACGACTTCATCGAATTCGGGGGGCATCCCTTCCCCGCTTTCAGCGGCCATCTTGCGCATCCAGCGGCCCATAGACTTGGGATCCTTCTCGTCCATGCCGGACATCGTCGTGTCGTCAGCCAGGCTGTCGAGCCGGGCTTCTTCGGACCGAATCGCACGAACGCGCGACACGAGGCGAGTAAGATGACTGCCGCCGCAGATGGGACAGCACGCGGCGTCGTGATTGACCACAGACAAAGAGCGGAAAAAGACCGAAACTTTTTTCCTGCAATCAGAACAGCGGTATTCGTAAATGGGCATAGTCCATCCTCCATTTAACAATTATACCGCGCCTCTGGTAGCGCGCAACTGGGGAGACAAACATGAGCCAAGACCCGTATAACCTCAAGTCGAATCCGTTGCTGGTCGTTCTATCCGGGCCCTCGGGCGTGGGTAAAGACACGGTGCTGGCGAGCTTGAAGAAATGTGATCATCCGTTTCACTTTGTGGTCACGGTCAACACACGGCCCAGGCGGCCCGACGAAGTGGAAGGTGTGGACTATCACTTTATCAGCAAGGAACGCTTTGCCGAGATGATCAACCATGATGAGTTATTGGAGCACGCCATGGTCTACGGCGACTATAAAGGCATCCCCAAGCAGCCGGTGCGTGATGCGCTCACTTCCGGCAAAGATGTGCTGATGCGGCTAGACGTGCAGGGCGCAGCCACCGTTCACCGCCTCGTGCCGGAAGCCGTACTGATTTTCCTGACGGCCCCTTCCGAAGAGGAATTGATTGAGCGCTTGCAGGCACGCAAGACTGATCCCCCCGACCAGCTTCAGTTGCGCATGGCGACCTCGCGTCAGGAGATGAAGCGAATGTCCGAGTTCGACTATGTGGTGGTCAACCGTAAAGCCTGCCTAGACAGAACGGTGCAAGATGTGCTCGCCATCGTCCGCGCCGAGCACTGCCGCGTCCGTCAGCGCGTGGTGAACCTATGAGCACCCTTGAGCCGGCGCCACCACAGCGAGCGCATCTGTCTCTGCCATTGACACGGCCTGTGCTGGCCTGGGGGCTTTTGGGCCTCAACATTCTGGTGTTCATCGCCGAGACCCTCCTGGGCGGGTCGGATAATTCGGCGACGCTGGTCAGGCTAGGCGCCAAGGTCAACGTCCTCATCGCGCTAGGCGATTATTGGCGACTGGTCACGCCGATGTTTCTACACATCGGGGTGATGCACATCCTGGTGAACAGCTACGCGATCTATGTCCTCGGGCCGGAAGTTGAGGCGCTCTTTGGCCACGCGAGATTTCTTTTAATCTATTTGCTCTCTGGCATCGCGGGTAACGCGATGAGCTATGCCTTCACGCCCAATCTTTCGGCGGGCGCATCCACCGCTATCTTTGGACTCGTCGGCGCGCAGATGGCCTTTTTTTATCGCCAGCGAAAAATGCTCGGCGCGTTTGGACAGCGGCGATTGATTAACATCCTCAGTATCATTGCGCTCAACTTATTCATCGGCGTATCCAGCGGCGCCGTGGACAATTTTGGACACGCGGGCGGATTCGTCGGCGGGGTGTTGCTGGGCTGGCTATTATGCCCTGATTATCAAGTGGAATACGGTCTGGACGGACAGCCCCAGGTTCAGGATCGCAACTCGCTGTTGCGCGAGATGCCCGGCGTGGTTTTGTTTGTCGTGTTGTTGATCGCGGCTGTGGGTGCAGTAACACTCCAGCAAGTCAAGCAGCCACAGGTTAAACTGGAGCAAGGCGTCCAAAGACTGAGCCACGACGATTATGCCGGCGCACTAGCGCTGCTTGAACAAGCAGCCCACGAGATGCCGATGAGCCAACGCGCACGATATTTGCTGGCCGCCGATTATTTTGCGCTGGAACGCTATGCCGACGCGGCGCAAGCATTTGAGGCGACCCTGCAAATTGCACCCAATCTGCCGGATGCTTATTATTACCTCGGGCTCTCATACCTCCAACTCAATCGCCGCCCGGAGGTCATGACGAATCTGCAGCGATTCCTTGTTCTTGAACCCGCCGGAGAAAGAGCCGACAAAGCCAAACAACTCCTCACCACACTTCAATAAACGGCCCGCAACCCCGCCACAACCAAAATGCTCCACGCACCATGACGGTCACGTGGAGCATCCTGCGACGACCCGGTCTCATGCTTTCGGCAAATCGAGCATCAACACTTCAATCGCTAATCGCGCATTAGCATTGTGATCAAGCTGCCACAATGCTAGAGCCAGACGACAAGCGGCTGCTCTGGCCCGGTCAACACCAAAACGACTGGCATGCTCACGCAGAGCAGCCCGGTGGTCCGAGTTGGTTAGCGTCGAATCGCTTCCACTCGCCAACAACATCACGTCGCGCCACCAAGTCTGCCAGAGCTGGAGTGTTTCGCGTGCGGCGCGGGGATCACTGGACAGGGTCTCCGCATAAGCAAATCGCTCCACATGACCCTGCCCCGTCAGCCGCATCAAATCGTCGAGCCATTGCGCACGGCGCGCGAGCAATGATTCATCCAGAGTAGCCATGACAGCCCAGCCCAATCGCCCGCCGGAAAGATGCGCCAGCGTCTCGGCGCGCTCACCGTCCACCTTCCATCGCTCAACCAACGCGGCTCGCACGGCTTCTGCCGACAACGGCCTGAGCGCAATGAGCTGACAGCGCGAAACAATCGTCGGCAAAAGCAATTCGGCTTCCGGCGCGATGAGAACCACCACGACGTGCGGAGGAGGCTCTTCCAACGTTTTCAATAGGGCGTTGGATGCTTCAGGTGTGGCCCGGTCCATCCCTTCGAGAATGGCCACTCGACAGCGCCCTTCCATCGGCGCGAGGGCCAGGTCATGCTGCAAAGCTCGCACCTGGTCAATTTTGAGGGCATTGCCCTCCGGTGCAATGAGGTGCAAATCAGGATGCTTGCCAGCGGCGATCAATTTGCAGGCGCGGCATTGACCACAAAACCCTGGCTGTTCAACGCAGTTGAGTGCTTGCGCCAGAATGCGCGCCAAAGTGGATTTGCCAATGTGGTCAATGCCAGTAATGAGATAAGCGTGTGACGCATTGCCTCGTTCGACAGAACGCAACAAAAGGGACACAGCCCAATCATGACCTATTATAGAGTTAGGGGGTAGTGGCATATCGGTGATTATATCACACCGGTGTTGTTTCATCAGCGCCATGAATACTCCTGTTCAGGTTAATATCTGTAAGAATAGTAGTATTAGTAGGGGCTGTGGAAAAGTAGGATAAAGTCAGTGATACCCCAGATGTGGCCTTGTCGCCGTCTGCTATCCCCAAGACTTGGGTAACACCCTGGTTTCTAATCTGCCGCCAATGTGGACAGGCTGTCAACTATTGACTTGATTTGGTCTAATGCAAAATTGTTGCATGGAGTTTATTAAAGCTTCACCATATTTGGGATTGATCTATTTTGCTTGCCCCCATATGTGGCATATCAATTTCGCAACAGTATTTACATAACTATAGTTATCCCCAAATAGAGTTTGTTTTCCACAGTTATTGGCTGGTTTTCCACAGTACAGGGCTGTAAAAGTATACGCCACGATATGAGAATTGGGTTTTACATAAGGGATATTGTGTGATTTAGGCCAGTCAACACAAACAAAAAGGGCCGGGATCACTGCCTCCCGGCCCAAGCGCGATCTGATCATTCAGGCCCGTTCACTACGATACAACCTGTCACGGATGGCAAGGACATCGCGGCGGAGTCCGTCATCCTGCTCAATCTCTTGACTGATCTTGTTGGACCCGTACATGATCGTCGTGTGGTCCCGTCCCCCCATGACGGCGCCGATTTGCAAGAGTGATGCGCCGGCTTCTTGGCGGGCCAGGAACATGGCGACGTGCCGTGCTCGCACGAATTCTTTGCTACGGCTTTGGCCGCACAAGGCCGCAACTTCAATGGCATAGTAGGAGGCTACAAGATGAATGATCTGATCCACAGATACCGATGCGGGACGTGCCAGCAGATCGGTCAGCGTGGCCGCAGCGGTCTCGACTGTGAGTGGCACGCCGGTCAACTGCGAATTAGCAACGACGCGGTTGAGCGCGCCTTCCAGTTCTCGGATGTTGCTTTGTACCTGACGGGCGATCAGCTCGATGACGGCATTCGAGACCGGGATAGGCTGGCTTTCGGCCTTGGCGCGAAGAATCGCCATGCGCGTCTCAATGTCCGGCGGCTGAATGTCGGCAATCAAGCCCCACTCGCACCGGCTGCGCAATCGCTCTTCGAGCGTGTTCATCGCTTTGGGCGGGCGGTCGCTCGTCATGACGATTTGCTTGCCGTTCATATGCAGTGCGTTGAAGGTATGAAAGAATTCTTCCTGCGTGGCTTCTTTGCCGGCGATGAATTGGATGTCGTCAATCAACAGCACGTCTGCCGTTCGGTACCTGGCGCGAAAGTCTTCTGTCGTCTGCCTACGGATGGCATTGATGAGATCGTTCGTGAATTGCTCTGACGAGGTGTAAAGCACCTCCAAGTTGCGCGCCAGCGAAGCGTGCCCGATGGCGTGCAAGAGGTGAGTCTTGCCCAGTCCCACGCCGCCGTACAAGAACAACGGGTTGTAGGCAGTCGCAGGTTTTTCGACGACAGCCAATGACGCGGCATGGGCCAGCCGATTGCTGGGCCCCATTACAAAAGTCTCAAAGGTATAGCGCGGGTTCAGTCCGTTGCGCGCGGGTTCCGTCTGCGCCGGCCGGACGCGATGTTCTGCCATGCCCGGGGCAGGTTGAAGGAGTGGCCCACCGTCTCCCGCGTCGAGTTCTTTATTCCACACCACGAATCGAA
The DNA here is from genome assembly GCA_964353405.1 of uncultured Anaerolineae bacterium. Classification (GTDB taxonomy): domain Bacteria; phylum Chloroflexota; class Anaerolineae; order Fen-1058; family Fen-1058; genus JBGLNJ01. The sequence goes on along the minus strand of CAYGWJ010000141.1, from coordinate 3,983 downwards.
CCTCCACACTTTGCCCGGTGATGTTCGTGAGCGTCCGTTTGATCATCGTGAGCAAACGGTTTTCCAGCCAGTCTTTGGCGTAACCGTTGTGCACGCCGATGATGAACGTGCCGTCTTCGTACGAGATCAACCTGGCACGCCCGAGCCAGGTGTTATAGGTGGCACCGGTCAACTGCAATTGTAACTCACCTAGTGTGGCCTGCCAAATCTGATCGGGCTTCATTTTGTCTCCTTGCAGATCAGATGCGCCCGGCGAGTAGTAGGGTTGTCGCACAGTGGCGTATGCTAGACTCATAGGATGATTCCGTCGCGCAAAAACTCACTGGTGATATCTGGCTGCATCTATGCGTGACGCAACACGCGCGAATTACACTCGATCAAATTCCGGACAGACGCGGGGGAGGCAGAGTGCCGGTGAAACTGCCCGCTCAGCAGGCAGCTGGTTATGAAACTTGTAACGCAGTGTCAGATTGGGCAGAGGGCAAAAAACTGACGGTCACATCAACCGTCAGTCCAAGAGTGCATGGTCGCTTGTAATCCAGAATCTTACACCAGATTGAACACGCGATATACATTCTACCAAAACGCCTCATCTTTGACAATGGGTTAAGAGCCTCACGACCTTAAAACACACAATCTTTAAGATTGCTGTGTTGCTCAATCCATTGGTTCGTGGCATAATCACACACCATCACTCGATGTGCATAACCGATAACATCATGTGGAAAAACCGTTGACGCCGGATGGGTCATGAGTGGAATACGCGCGAATAACTCGCGACGATCTGTGAATGATGTGCGAAGAGCGGGGTTCCCTTTACCGCTCCTGGCATTCATCGTGCTGGTCTTTATCATCGCGCTGTGTTTTTCAGCATTGACTATCGTTGGCGTCGTGCGCGGCGTGTGGATGAACAGCCAGGCTGCCGGTGTTCCTTCTGTTGGAGGCATCGGTGTCGGCGTGGAACACAATGAGTATCCTCGTTGGAATGGTAAGGAGAGGGTTAATATTCTTGTTCTAGGTGTTGACCAGCGGCCCGGTGAAAGCGGCCCGTGGCGGACGGATACGATGATGGTCGTCAGTGTTGACCCCGAGTCCAAGAGCGCGGGGATGCTTTCCATTCCTCGCGACTTGTGGGTCGAGATTCCCGGCTATGGCTTGGATCGCATCAACACGGCGTATGTGTATGGCGACTTTTACCAGGCGCCCGGCGGCGGCCCCGCGTTGGCCAAGAAGACGGTTCAATACAACCTGGGCGAGCCGATTCACTATTACCTGCGCGTGAACTTTGCGGCCTTTCAACAAGTCATAGATCTGATCGACGGCGTGGACATTTACGTCGAACGCGAGATCAACGACCCGCTGTATCCCGATATGAACTATGGCTACGATCCGTTGCGGATTCCGGCGGGATGGCAGCACCTGGATGGCACGTTGGCACTCAAATACGCGCGCACCCGGCATGGCAGCTCTGACTTTGAACGCATGCGTCGCCAGCAGCAAGTGATGCTGGCGGTGCGTGACAAGGTGACGAATCTCAGTCTATTGCCCAAGTTATTGCCGCGCGCCCGCGATCTTGCCAAGACGCTGGGCAACAGTATTCAGACTGATCTCACGCTGGATCAGCTCTTGCGCCTCGCACAGCTTGGCAGTGAGATTGAGCGTGCGCGCATTCGCACGGCTTCAATTGATGAAACCATGACGAGCAGTTGGACGACACCTCAAGGCGCGATGGTGCTGGTGCCCGACCGGGCTAAAATGGCCGTGTTGCACAATTGGATTTTCAGTGCGCCGGTTGCTTGGGAGGACGAGGCGGCGCAACTGGCCGCGGAAGCAGCGGGCATTGTCGTGCTGAATGGCACGCGCACGAACGGGCTGGCAGGGCAGGCCGCCGAGAAATTGAAAGCGCAAAACCTGTCCGTGAGTTCGGTCGGCAGCGCAGACCGCGTCTATGCCCAATCGCTCGTGGTGGTCTATACCGGCAAGCTGGCGAGCGCGCGTGCTGCGGCTCGTGTATTGGGGTTGCCCGAATCGGCCGTCATCACCGGTGTTGACCCCGACGGCGACACTGACATCAAGGTCATCCTCGGCACGGATTGGAAATAAGGGCCCGCCTGGTGCAAGTCGGCCGATTTTGTTTGACAGCCACATATCGCTGTGTTATACTCTGGCGGCGTGGGCCGTTAGCTCAATGGCAGAGCAGGGGCCTTTTAAGCCCAGGGTTGGAGGTTCGAGTCCTCCACGGCTCACAGAAAAAGCCTCGCCTGGTGCGGGGCTTTTTTTTATTATTGGGCCACGCATAAGAGATGGTCCAGCGTGTAAAAAACGTGTGCTGGCTCGACGTTGATCAGGCTGCTGGCTCACCGCAGCCCATCAGCTTGCAGATGACATCGGCAACATTTTCAGCTGCTTCGGGCCGGCTCAATTTGCGAGCAGCTTGGGCGAACTCGACCAAAGCGTTACTGTCCGGCGCGAGCCACTCGCGCAGAGTTTGCGCCATCTGCTTGGGCTTGGGCGCATAGATACCTGCCTTGCCGCGCACCACGGTTTTCATGTTCCCGTCTTCCTGTCCGGGAATGTAGCCGCTGATGATCATGGGCAGCCCCATGGCCATCGCTTCGGCCACCGTGCTCGGCCCGGCCTTGGTCACCAGGACATCGGACGCAGCCATCAGTGTGGGAACCTCTCGCGTAAAGCCATAGATCCGTACGGGGATCTTCCAATCTGACATCTGCAATTGGAGCTTGAGAGAGGGATTGCGCCCGGCGACAATGACGAGTTGAAACTCTGTTTTGACCGAGGCCAGGGCGCGGGCGATTGGATACATCCGTCCCATTCCCTGCCCACCCCCCATCAAGAGCACGGTGGGCAAATCGGGATCCAGATCGAGATTGCGGCGCACCTCTTTTTTGGGTCGGCCCGTCAACTCGGAAAAACGGCGGCTGATGGGCAGCCCAGTGACATCTATCCTGTCTCGGTCAATGCCATAACCCACAGCCAACCGGGCGGCCTGTCGGGTAGGCACCATGTAACGCGCCATACCGGGCGTGCACCACATGGCGTGAATGGTCGCCATATCGGTGACCATGGTCGCCATGGGGGTTGTATTGTTTTCTTTTTCTTGGGCCCAGAGCATGGCGTAGTTGAAGAGTGGGTGGAAAGAGACGATGAGTTCAGCCGGATGGCTCACCAGAACCTTTCGTGCTGTTTCTTGCGCGATAGGCCAGGCTGTGCGCATCAGAAAGCGCGCCCGCTCGGGTGTGTTGGTGAACCGGTAGGCCGGCTCCCACGTCACCTTGCTAAAGCGTGTCATATAGGGGTACAGACGGTCGAGTCTGTTGATGGGGAAGGGTGCGTAGCCAGCCAGCACATCTATCATCTCGACCTGGCAGCCGGGGATTTGACGGCGGCGCAGGGCTTCGAGAACAGCTTCAGCGGAAGAACGATGCCCGCCGCCCGTGTCGGTCATCAGGAGCAGAATCTTTTTGGTCACATCTAATTCTCCATGCAAGATTCTAGCGCAAGTATACCATGAAACGATGCCAATCGGCGACTTGAATTGTAGCGCAATTTGTGCGACAATTCCCCTCAGCAGATTCAAATGTAGGAGTAGCCTCATGCAGATTCGACGGGTGATACTCAAAGGCGTACGGAACTTTCAGGATTTTGATCGCTCTTTTGAAGATAGCTGGAGCGGTCGCGTGCCAGATTCGCTGCTGCTGATTGGGCCGAACGGCAGCGGCAAGACGACATTGCTCAATGTGATTGCTGATTTGTGGCAGATTTTGGCTCATTGTTTGCGAGATGACAGCACTATGCCAGGAATAATACTGCCATCCTCTAGTTTGGACTTTGGACAACGAGTGGCAAGCAATTTGCCAGCACAAAAGCCCTTTCGTGATGCTGGTGGAATTATTCGGGGGTTTGAGCAACTTGGTAACATTCCGAAATTGCCAAATAACTCGCTCCAGCGGCCCAAGTCTAGC
>CAYGWJ010000140.1:0-9076 GCA_964353405.1 uncultured Anaerolineae bacterium | reverse complement strand
GCTCGCATCGTGCAACTCGGCACCATCGGCGACCAGGTTGCGCCGCCCGACGAGTCGGAGCTGCACGAACGGCGCAACTAGAGCTTGGGCTGCCTTTTGAAATGGCGTGGGTTGCTTTGCCCAGGCTTGGGCCGGGCGGCTTACCACGGGGGCGGGAGGTTCGGGTTAGCGGTAGCCTCCCAGCCCCAGTGGCTTCTGCCAGTTGTCGAATTAATTCGCGGCCTTCTATTCTTCCCGGGCAGGTCGCACCAGCGCATCAATCCCCTCCGGCGGCGTGCCGGGGCTAACGTCACCGCCCGCGGAAAGAATCAACCCCCGCCCACCCGTCTTGCGAATGCACTCGCGCGCCCACGCCTCGACCTGCTCCGGCGTGCCGCGCCCAATCACGTCGCGCGGCGGCACGTTGCCCATCAGCCAGCTTGCCACAACCAGCGGCCCGCGCGCCGCTGCCATCCTGATGTTCATGCCTTCGGGCAAGAGCCGCTGTTCGGCGTCCGTGTAGCGTTGCAGGACGAGTGGCATGAGGCCGTGGCGTTGCGGGGGTGTCATTCTCTCATGCCCCATATTGCCGGTAACGCTCGGCCACCGCAAAGATGGCGCGCACGTTGTCATCCGGTGTCTGGTCGTCCAGGTTGATGCAGCACAGCGCTGCGCGTTCGAGCGGCCCGGCGGCACACAGCAATCCTTCTACATCGGCTGACACCTCGGCCGGCGTCAGTGTGGACACGCGCACCGGGCTGAGCCGCAGGCTAAAAATTGCGTCGGGCAGCGCTGCACGGCAAGCCGCTACATCCGAGCCCCAGCCCACATCAAAGAACTCGGCGCCTTTCACCTGGGCATACTCGTTGCGGACTTTGTGCATGTCCGCGCCACAATGATGGATGCCATAGGGCCACAAGTCTTGCGCCATGCGGCGGTCGTAATCCAGCAAATATTGCCGATAGGTGCGCGCCGAAATCATGGCGACGGTGCAGTTAGAGTGCAGGCTGATGCGCGAGTCCACCGCGCCCACAATGCGATTGACCGAGACCGAGCTGCTGCCGGTGCGCCGCCGCACATAGGCTGCCATCGCCGCAATCGTCTGCGCGGACACGTCCAGCAGGCGGCGGGCAAGCGCGGGATTTTCGTAATAGTCCAGGAACAACTGCGGCCCGCGCAAGTTGAGCGCAACGTTCTGCACGCCTTCCCAGTTGACGTCGCCTTCCAAACGGCCGTATTGCGTTTCTAGTGCATCCATAAGCGCGATCAGTTTGCCGAAAGCGGGATGGGTCTCCAGGTCGGGCACCTCAAGCGACATCACTTGCTCGTCGGTGAGGTGAGCCGGAATCACTTCAGGCGAAGCGCCGGCGTAAAACCGAATCGAACAACCTAACACGGCCGAAGGCATAAAGCCCGCCGCCAGATGCACCGGGCCGATGACGGGGCGCGGGGCGGCGTCTGTTTCGCCCAGGCCCACATCGCCAAAACGCCGATGCAGGGCTGCGCGCATCAGCCGCTCGCTTTCCACACGCTTGATCGGGTCAAAGAAGAATGCTTCGTCGAACGTCAGCCCATAGTGCCTGTTCCACCAACTGGGGTGAAAGACGATTTCGACGGGAAGAAAACTCTTGGGGACAATATCCATTTTACGTTTTACGTATCACGTTTTACGCATCACGCCTCACGCAACGCTTCCCACATCGCCACAATATTCTCCGGCGGCACATCAGCCTGAATGTTGTGCACCGTATTGAAGACGAAGCCGCCGCCGGGCGCAAGCGCCTCGACGTTGCGCCGCACGTCGTCCTTGACCTCTTGCGGCGTGCCATTGGGCAACACGCCTTGCGTGTCCACCCCGCCGCCCCAGAACGTAATGTCTTTGCCAAAGTCGCGCTTGAGCGCCGCCGGCTCCATGCCCGCCGCGCGGATGTGCACCGGGTTGAGAATGTCCACACCCAGCTCGATGAAATCCGGCAGGAGCGGGCGGACGTTGCCGCACGAGTGATAGAATAGTCTGGCATTCGGAGCAAGTTGTTTGATGCGCCCGGTCAAGACCTTGAGACGGGGCTTGATGAGCTTGCGGAACATGCGCGGCGAAATGAGCTGCGAAGCCTGCGTGCCGTAATCGTCTGCTTCAGAAATCACGTCTATCGCATCGGCCAATGGCGGCAAGGCCATCTCCCAAAACGCCAGCTTGAGTTCCACCATCTTGTCGAACAGCGCGCAGGCCAGCGCTTGGTCCGAGGCCATGTCCATCAGCAGGGCTTGCATGCCGCGCACGCGTTGAGCCATCTCCAAGACGCCCGCCAGCACACCCTTGATCATCACCGCTTTGCCTTGCGCGCGATAGGCCAGGGCTTTGTCGCGCAGTCCGGCGATACGCTGCGGGTCGCCCGTGTTGGGCCATTTGAACGCGCGGATGTCGTCCACACTGATCGCGCCCGTGAGCGGATGCTTGATGGCGGAATAGTACAGTCCATCCGGCTTCTGGCGGTGATGCGTAATGCCCCACTCGTCAGTGTATTCCCACGCTGCGCCGCGGTCCACGTTGACAATGTTCCAATTGTGGCTGTTGAGCGGGAACAGTCCGCGCACATCCACGCCGAGTCGCTCGATCATATCGTCGTCCGGCAAGGCCAGTTGTTGAACCTCGTCACACAGGCGCGGCTCGACGGACGGCCAGCCCAGGCAAGCGCGCAATCTGCGAAAAGCCACGACGTGAATGCCCGTGACCTGCGTGCTGCCCAGGTCGAATGGGATGCGGTCAGGCTCTCGATGGTTGAGCGTGGTCAATAGTCTTTCTCTAGAGTTCAAGCTGTTCCTGCTCCCCCGTCGTGTTTCTTGGGATCGTACAGTCCGGCCCAGTCTGAACCGAGAAAGCCCGCGTCGTACGAGCGCTTGTCCACCGGGGTCAGGTGGGCGATCATGTCTTCCGTCAACAGCTTGAATTTGCGCCGCTTGTCCAGCCCGTCCGCAATGATTTCCAAATGCTCGTCGCTCGTCATCCAGTTGAGATGGTCATATTGCGAAAGATCAATCGGCACGGTGTAGCCGCGCAGACTCTTGACGCTCTCGGTGTTAAAGTAATCGTCAAAGTAAGACATGACCAGCTCGCGCAGACTGCGGTAGATCGGCTCGCGATGCCGCAGTCCGACGCAGTTGGATTTGGCCACCGCGCCCCAGTAGCCGTTCCGCCGATACACGGCGAGCAGGTGATCGTCGTCGCGCACTGCGATCATGTAAACGATGAGCGGCGGATAGTCCAGCCTGCGCAGCGCGGCGGCAGCGAACAGCGCTCCGTCGAAGCAGTGCCCTGTGTGGTCGCCCAGTACGCGCGCCGGGGAGCGATAGATTTCTTCGGAGCTGTAGGGGAGGCTATCCAGGAACTGCTGAATCTTCCACGGGCTGGTCAGGCCGGACAACAGCCCGAGTTGCTTTTTGGTTAAAGCCGCTTCAAATTGCCGGATTGCTTTCACGTGACTCTCTCTGAATTGATTTTTCAGCCTGGGCGAGGACCCGGTGATGAACAGTGCGCGGCGGCCCATCGGGTGTGCGGTTTGTGCGCCAGGCAGCCAGCGGGGTCAAGTCTCTGGCCAGGTGGGCACAGCGCGATAAATGACTTGGGGCGACTGTTTGCCCCTAATCAACACAGGCGGCAAGGCTTCCAGACGCCATTCGGGGCCATCGCCTCCCACCGCTTCGGCCAGCGCCTGGGATAGCAATATCTCGCCGGCGGCCGCCATACTTTCCAGCCGCGATGCCATGTTGACCGGGTCGCCAATGACGGTATAGTCCACGCGCTGGGTCGAGCCGATATTGCCGGCGATGACATCGCCCCACGCCAGGCCCATGCCCACGGTGATATCTTGGTCCAGGTCGCGCAGCCAGCCCTCGCGCAACGTAGCCAGCGCGCGCGCGATGAGCACGGCGGTGCTCAGCGCGCGGTGCGGCGCATCGGCCTGGGGGAACGGCACACCAAACACAGCCAGGATGCCGTCGCCCATCAATTTGTCAATCGTGCCGTCGTGGGCGTACACCTCGTCTGTCGCCACGGCGATGTAGCGCTTGAGCACATACTCCATCATCGCTTCCACGCCGATGCGGTCGGTCAAGTTGGTGTAATTGCGCAGGTCGGTGAACAGCACAGCGGCCTTGCACTTGCGCGGAGCCAGCGACTCGCCGCGCTTCAAGAGCAGGCGCACCACCTGCGGCGACATGTGCCGCGCAAACTCGCGTCGGATGCGTTCGGTCTCCCGCCGCTCCTCTTCGCGATCCATCTTTTCCATGTCCCGGAGCAGATGGATGTCTTGTAGCAGGGCGACAGAGCCGATGCCCGGCACCGGGCGGACACTGGCATAATGAGCGATGCCTTGGATCTCCAACTCTCGCCCAACCGGCTCGCCGCGCGATGCGACCAGCTCAAACAAAGCGGCCAGCGGGCTTCCAGCCAGGACGGCTTGCACGGACCTCCCGACCGCGTCGGGGCGGAGATCCAGTAATCGCCCGGCCACGACATTGACCATCGTGATGTTGCCTTCCGTATCCGTCACGATCACGGCATCGGCGGAGCTGTCCAGGATGGCGAGCAGTTTCTGGCGTTCGCTGCGAGCCTGGTCATAGAGCCGCGCATTGTCCAGCGCGATGGCGGCCTGGGCCGTCAAGGATGTCAGCAGCGCGAGGTGCTCCTGGGTAAAGTGGCCCACCTGGTCGTGATTGAGCAGCAACACGCCCAGCAACCCATCGCGCCCTACCAGAGGGACGATCAAGGCTGAGCGGACACGCTCGCCTTCAGTTTTTACCCAGCGTCGATCGTTGAACGTGTCGTCAATGAGGGCCGGTCCGAGGCGGCCGATGGCCCAACTGGCTGCGCCGCGTTCAAGTATGGCCTTGAGCTCTTCCTTGGGCAGATCGTGGGCAAAGTCGCCCATGTGCATTTGATCGGTGGGCTGGCGGCGGGCGTCGAGCAGGTACAGCCCCCCGCCGGTTGCGCCGACAGAAGTCACGGCTTGTTCCAGAACGGTCCTCAAGACCACAGATGGATCGAGACTGGCGCTCAAGACCTGGCTGGCGCGGTACAGCGCTTCCAGGTCAGCCTGCCGGTGGCGAAGGTGATCTTGTAGACGTTGGAGGTGTGACTGGCCCGGTGCGTTCGGTGTGAATAGGCCCTCGTCCGACGGCCTGTTGAGCCAGGCTTTTATTTGTCTGACAAGCGAGTCCACGTCTAACGGCTTGGGGAGGTAGCCATCATAGCCAGCCGCGCGGGCGCCCGCTTCGCCGCCCGGGATCTGCGTCGAGGTCCAGGCGACAATCGGAATGTGGGCCAAGGCCGGGTCGGATTTGATCACGCGCGTCGCCGTCCATCCATCCATGGTGGGCAGATTGACATCCATCAAGATCAAATCGGGTGTCTGGCGGCGCGCGGCAGCGATGCCGCCATTGGCACTGCTCTCATCCAGCACGGTGTATCCTTCCCGGCTCAACACCGTGCGGGTTGCTTTTCGAATGTCCTGGTCGTCATCAATAATGAGTATGATCGGCATGGCGCTCGGCTCTCCACAGTCGGCATGATTATACCCTGGTTTGTCATCTTCTGAAACTGCGAGACGTCGTCGCCAGGTTCGCTTGCCGGGTGAGTTCGTGTTAGAATAGGCGTCAATGATGTGCTGCCCATGTTTTATAGGAGGTGCACAATGGCAACTAGAGTGATGCCGGCTCAAGCGCCACCGCGCCGGACCAAGGTGACGCTGGACGAATTCAAGCGCCTGCAGCACGATGGCTACAAGGCCGAGTTGGTCAACGGGGAGGTCCAGATGACACCAACTGGTTTGCGTCACGAGCGGATTGGTGTGAAGCTGATCACGGCATTGGAACGCTTCTTGCAAACCCAGTCGCTGGGGCATGTCTACGGTTCCAGCGCAGGCTACAAGTTGCCAAGCGGTGACGTACGTTCACCGGATGCCTCCTTTGTTGCCTTGACTCGACTGCCCGGTGGTCAAGACCCGGACGACTATGCCGAGTTTCCGCCCGATTTAGCTGTCGAAATTCTTTCGCCGCACGACCGCGCGCGCGACCTCAACGATAAACTCGCCGAGTATTTTGATTTCGGCGTGCGGATGGTGTGGGTGATTGATCCCAAGCGGCAGACGGTCACCGTGCATCGCTCGTGGGCCGACGCGCACACTCTCCGCGCCGACGAGACGCTCGACGGCGGTGGTGTGCTGCCAGGCTTTGCCTGCCGCGTCGGCGAGATTTTTGATTGATGCGCGCAAAGCGTGTTGTCGGACTTTTAACGAGGACGCCATGTCGAACGAATTGATCTTTGGCACAGTCGGCGCGCCGAGCAGCACTCCGCCCAGGCCCGGCGGCAGCTCCGGCGCGATTGCGCGCATCAAGGAATTAAAGCTGGGCGCGCTGGAGCTGGCCTGGGTGCAGTCCGTCGTCGCCACGGACAAGACGTGCGCCATCATCAAAGCTGCATCGGAAGAGCACGGCGTGGCGCTTTCGGTTCATGCGCCGTATTTCATCAACCTCAATGCCGACGGCAAGCAGTGGCCCGCCAGCCGCGAACGCTTGACAAAGGCCGCCCGCGCCGGGTTCAAGGCCGGGGCCACCGACATCATCTTTCATCCCGGCACGTACTTTGGTCAGCCGCCCGAAAAGGTGTACCAGGTCGCGCGCGAGCGACTGGCCGGCGTCATGGCCGAGCTGCGCGCCGAAGGCAACACCGTCACGCTGCGCCCGGAGACGATGGGCAAGTCGGCCCTGTTCGGCACGCTCGAAGAGACAATTGAGCTTTCGCGTGATGTGGAGGGCGTCTTGCCGTGCATTGACTTTGCCCACCTTCACGCGCGCCGGGGTGACGGCTCGTTCAACTCGTATGCCGAGTTCCTCGAGTCGCTCAAGCTGGTGGCGGCGGGACTGGGTCAGCGCGGCATCCAGCATCTGCATATTCACATGTCGGGCATCGAGTATGGCGCCAAAGGCGAGCGCAATCACCTGATGCTCAAGGAAGCCGACATCAAGTACCGCGATTTGCTCCGGGCGTTGATTGACCTGGGCGCGGGGGGACGTGTGATGGTCGAAAGCCCGGATCAGCAGGTGGATGCGGTGCTGATGCAAAAAGTATACCGCCAAATCTCAAAGACCAAATCTCACAGGGGCAGGAGGCAAGAAGCAAGAGGCAAGAAGCAAGATGCAAAAGGCAAGTGACGACCTTGTGGCATTGCATCGTGAGATTGCCGAGTGTCGCAGGTGCGCCGAGGCGGGCTATACGGTCGAATCGGCGCCGCACCTGGTGGTGTCCGGGCCGGCCGAGGCCCGGTTGATGGTGATCGGTCAAGCGCCGCCGAGTGAGCGGAGCAGTCATGGTCGCCCGTTCAGCGGCCCGGCGGGGCAAAGGTTGTTCAAGTGGCTATCTGAGGCCGGTTGGGAGGAAGAGGATTTCCGAGCGCGCTGCTATATCACCGCCATCACCAAATGCTATCCAGGCAAAGCGGCCAAAGGCGACCGGCGTCCGTCATCCGTTGAGCAAGAATTGTGCCATCCCTTTCTCGACCGCGAGTTGGCTTTAATTCACCCCGAGGTCATTGTGCTGGTGGGCGGACTTGCCATTCAGACCTTTTTAGGGGAAAATAGACTTGATATCGTTGGTCACATGGTTGAGCGACGTGGCGTGCGCCACGTTCCGCTGCCACACCCGTCCGGCGCGAGCCTGTGGCTGAACGTGCCGGAGAATCAGGCTCGAGTCCGCAAGGCTCTGCGAACGCTCGAACAGGTCAAGCGCGAGTTAAATCTGTAAAATCAGGACGCGAGGTTGGCCCATGCGTGTCCTTTGGAGGTCATGGTGGATATCCAGGTAACGAGTGATGAGAAGATCACGGAGGTCAAGGCAGATGCGATCATCGTCAGCCTGTTGGATTGGGATGTCTCGGAGGACAAGCCGATCACAGGCGCGGTGGGCGCAGTGGACGCGGCGCTCGGCGGTGCGATCAAGTCGCTGCTCGTCGGCGGTGACTTGAAGGGAAAACTGAACAAAACCGCCGTGCTCTATCCGCGCGGCGCGCTTCCGGCTCAACGAGTGATCGTCGTCGGCATTGGCAAAGCGCAAGACTTGACGCTGGACAAGGTGCGGCAGGCGGCTGGCACTGCGGCCAAAAAGGCGCGCGAGCTTGAGTGCAAGTCTATCGCCACCATTGCGATAGGCTCAGGCGGCGGCGGACTGGATCCAAAGGCGGCGGCGCAGGCCACCGTCGAAGGGATCGTCTTGGCCCTGTATGAATTTCGCGTCCACAAGAGCACGCCGGCCGAAAACGGCGCGATTGAATCGGTGACGCTGGTCGAGTTCGACGTGGCCAGGTTGCCGGCCGTGAAAGAAGGCGCGCGCGTTGGGCGCATCCTGGCCGACGCGACCAATTTCACGCGCGACCTGGTCAACCAGCCTTCGAACCACATGACGCCGCACGTTCTGGCTCATGCCGCTCAAGACATGGCGGCGAAGAATGGATTGAAATGCGAGGTGTTCAACCTCGAGCAAATCGCCGAGCTGGGCATGGGCGCAATGATGGGTGTGACCCAAGGCAGCGACGAGACGCCGCAATTCATTATCCTCGAACACAAGCCGGACGCGGGCCAGCCGGTGATCTTTATCGGCAAGGGTATCACGTTCGACAGCGGCGGCATCAGCCTCAAGCCGGGCGAGGGCATGGGCGCGATGAAGGGCGACATGGCCGGGGCGGCAGCCGTCATCGGCGCGATGCAGGCCGTGGCGCAGCTCGATCTGCCGCTGCACGTGGTGGCGCTCGCGCCCGCGTGCGAGAACTTGCCCTCGGGCCACGCCTACAAGCCTGGCGACGTGCTCAAGGCGATGAACGGCAAGACGATCGAGGTCATCAGTACCGACGCCGAAGGCCGTCTGATCCTGGCCGATGCGCTGTGCTATGCCGACCGCTACAAGCCGGCCGCCGTGATTGATTTGGCGACTTTGACCGGCGCGTGTGTGATCGCGTTGGGCGAAAACGTCGCGGCAGGGATTTTCAGCGACGACGATGATCTCTCCGCCAAGGTGCGCGAAGCAGGCAAAACCGCCGGTGAGAAACTT
>CAYGWJ010000139.1:0-7592 GCA_964353405.1 uncultured Anaerolineae bacterium | reverse complement strand
CACCAGGCTGCCCACGTCGAGCTGCAGCACGCGCTTGTTGAGCAGCGGCTCGGGCGTCTCGGCGTTGATGATGCGCTGGGCCAGCCCTTCGACGATGGCCGTCTTGCCCACGCCCGGCTCGCCGATGAGCGCCGGGTTGTTCTTGGTTCGGCGCGAGAGTATTTGAATCACTCGCTCGATTTCGGTCTGGCGGCCCACCACCGGGTCGAGCTTGCCTTGCTCGGCCATCGCCGTGAGGTCGGTGGCGAGCTGGTCCACCAGCGGTGTCTTGGACTTTTCCTTCTTCTTTTCCGACTGTTTTTCGGCTTCCGGCTCGCCGCCGTCGGCGTAGGCGGGATTCTCTTGAATCGCCTTGGCCGTCTCGCGGCGGAGCTGCTCCGGCGAGATGCCCAGCTGGCGCAGAATATCAATCGCCACGCCGTCACCCTGGCGCGCCAGCCCCAGCAGCAAGTGCTCGGTTCCGATATAGTGATGGCCCAGTTTGTGGGCCTCTTCCACCGCCAGCTCGATTACGCGCTTGGTGCGCGGGGTGAGGTCAATCTTGCTTTGTGACGTGCGCCGGCCCGGCCCCGTGATGCGCTGGATCAATTCAATCACGCGCGAAGGCTGGATGCCCAGCTTGCGCAGCACCTGCCCGGCCACACCGCTGTCCTCGCGTATCAATCCCAACAGTAAATGCTCGGTCCCAATGTAATTGTGGTTCATCCGCTCGGCTTCTTCTTGAGCCAGCGTCAAGACTCGTCGCGCGCGTTGAGTGAACCGATCTAATTTGCCTGCCATCTTACCCTCCTCGACTCAACCCAATCCCGGCTCCACCTGGGCAAAATTATAAGCCCTGCTTCATACAGGAGCGCCGGTCATCTTCCGGCCGGCGCTCTCCTCTCTTGCTAGTATACCACAGTTTTTAGTTTGTAGCGTAACGAAATTTCGGCGCACGTCGGACGTTCTACGCTCGCGCCAGAGGTGGCCGAGGCACTCATCCATGCCGCCACTCAACCGCCTGCACCTGGCTTTGATTTGACTGCGCGCGAGCGGGACGTTTTGGAGCTGATGATCAAGGGTCTAAGCAACGTGGAAATCGCCGAGCGATTGGTGGTCAGTCAGTCAACAATCAAGACCCATGTGAGCAGCATCCTTGCCAAGTTGGGCGTCACCAGCCGCACAGAAGCAGCTGCTCTGGCGATTCAGCACCATTTGGTCAACTGATGGGTCTTATGGGGTCAGTCCCAGACAAGTGCTGGGGATCTTGTCCTCCGGACTGGTAAAAGCAGAGATTGGGACGGCAACCAAGGCTCCACACGAGGCCGTCAGTAAGACTGGAGCCCGGCGCGTTCTGCGCAAGCGCCATGTCGCGCTTGCCGTCAGAAATGGATGGCATCCCCGCAGCACTGGGTTGTGTATTTGGTGTTACATTGGGTTGACCGACCCAGTCCCGATCTCCTTGGGTTGTGACAAAGGCAAACGAGGGAGAACGAAGAACGCCAGTGGCGCTCGTTTTGGCTTGAGAAATACCCAACACCTGCGCGGGTTCTCGAGATGACCTGGTCATTACCAGCAAGACCAGACCTGCGATTGTGCCGATAAGCGTAAAAAAGCGAACGCATTGCAACACAATTGTATGGGCCTTGCTTACACTGCAGGAGGGATCAGTGAGCATTAAAAGAGGTTTAGCCAGTTGTAATTAAATTAATTCTACCATGACTTGGAAATTATGCCAAGTTAAAGGGCGCGGCGACGGCGGGCGAGTTGCTGGCGCACACCGGCTATTTGATTTTTGCGCGCAAGGTGGTCAAGGCCGAATCCGCGCCCGATCCTCACCCGGAGGATGTAACAGCGACCGAGTCAATGCCCTATGAGGAAAGCGAAGAGTAGGTACGATGCGGCCGGCTCGCTGTTTTTTGTTGGTGCACAAGGTCACGGCTCCGGCGACACTGTAATCCCGATTCTTTGATCTTGAGCCGAGGGCAGCTTGAACGGCGCACTTGGCGCTAACAGTCGGCCGCCCCGTCGTTCGTAGACCATCCAGCGGAACGGCCCTTTGCCCCACTCGGGCCGGGCCACCCACCAGGTCTTGACGCCCTCGGTATTGACCATCTCGTCGAGGGTGCCTTGCCATCCTTCGACGGTGTGCCAGTTGCCCGCTGCATCCTGCCATTGAATCACCGTCCACACTTGATTCCAGGGCAGTGCGCTCCACGGCCAGGTCGAGGGGAACTGGACGCGCAACTCGATAAGAATGCATTTTTAGATTGCAAGATCATTTCGTGCCAATTTCAGTTTTATCGCGCCGCTGGGGTGAGCCCGCAGAGAGCACCTTTAACGACAAACAAAAAAACGGCCGGGACTTTTTCAAGCCCGACCGTTTTGGTTTACAATGATGCCTTGGACACGTCCAACAACCACGCCAGCCCAGAAACGCGGATGCCTGGCCGCTGGCGCAGAAACTTGACGGCCCCTTACACCTGGGAGTGTAAAGGGCCGTTTGGGTTTAGGAACTTACCAGAGCCGCGGGGGCCGCTGGGGAAGGTTCAGGCTGACTATGGTGTCGCGTTCTTGAAGATCAGCATGAGGAACACTTCATACCGCCCTACAGTCGCACGGTTATTGTTGGGAACGGCATCGGTGATGCCTGCCGGTGGGATGACTTCGACCGTATTTGTCCAACGGGACCAGTTAGCCAGGTTGCCGTGCACGGTGTAGGTGACCACTCCGCCGCTGGGGAAGCTGGCCAGCGTATCGCCAATGTTGCCCGAACCGTTCGCCGTACAGGTCGCGCCACCCGAGGAGACACAGCTCCAGGTCCAGGTCGTGTTGCCCGCCGGAAAAGTGTCGGAGACGACGGCGTTAGCGGCAGCATTCGGGCCGAGATTGCGCACCGTCAGGGTGAAGGTGATGTCATGCAGGAAGTTCAGTTGATAGGACTGGGTTACAACCAGATCGGCATTAGGATTAGTATTGAACGTCGCCGTCACCACTTTGTCCCCGGTCATCGTTACCGTCGCCGGATTGGCACTGCCTGTCAGGTCGCCGCTCCAACCCGCGAAACTCGAGCCGGGATTCGCCGTCGCCGTGATCGGGACCACCGTGCTGCTGATGTAGAAGTGAGACCCGACGGCCGGCATCACGACACCGCTGCCATTTCCTGCGGTATTGACCGTGAGCGTGAATTGGTTCACTTCATACGCGCCGATGTCACAGTGCGCGCCCTGCGGACGGGCTACGCCGCGCTGGTCGAGGTCGTTGACCGGGGCAGCCGCGCACGTCGCATCATTGCCCGCGTCAATGGCCGGCGAACCGGGCCGCAACGCCATCGTTGCTGTGCGCCCGCCGTTATCGGCCAGCGCATTCAATAACGGGTCGCCGCTCAGCGCCGCGCTGCAGGAGCCATCTTGCACCAGGTTGTTCGTGTTGACGCCGATGACGCCGCCGTTCATGGCGTTGTTGACACAATCCCCGCCGCCCGTGGAGTTGGCGATGATGGTGTTGGCGTAATTCAGCGTGCCGAAGATGTTGTAGATGCCGCCGCCCACGTTGGCCGCGCCATTGCCGGAGAAGGTGCTGTTCAGCACGGTCAGCGTGCCGCTGCTGTTGTAGATGCCGCCGCCGCTGTAACCGCCGCCGCCACCAGAGAGGGCGGTATTGCTGAAGAAGGTGCTGTTGCTCACCGTCAGCACGCCTTGGCTAACGATGCCGCCGCCGGACGCGGCGTTGTTGCCGGAGAAAGTGCTGTTGCTTACCAGCAGCGTGCCGCTGCTCAGGTTCCAGATGCCAGCGCCACCGTTAGTGGTGTTGTTGCCAGATAAGGTGCTGTTGCTCACCATCAGCACACCTGCGTTGTAGATGCCGGCGCCGCTGGTGCCACTCGCATAGCCATTGATGATTCTCAGACCAATCAGGTTGGCGGTCACGCCGCTGTTGACCATGAAGACGCGCACTGCGTTGTTACCGCTGATGCTGATCGGTGAGGCCAGCGCCGAACCGTCAATGGTCAGATTCTTGCCAATCACCAATTCACCGCTGGTGAGGGTGATGGTCGCGCCGGACATGACGGGGTTGGCGAAGTTGATCGTGCCGCCCGCGCACACATCCAATAGCGCTTGGCGCAAGGTTCCCGCGCCGCTGTCCGCATTGCTGGTGACGGTAATCGGCGTGGAGCAGGCGGGCAGGTTGGTGAGCGAGAAGTTGACGCCGCCAGTCGAGCCATTTGCATTCGCGCTGACTGTGTACGGTCCGCCGACCGTGGCGTTCGCCGTGGCGGTCACGTTGGCCGTGCTGCTTACGATGGTCGCCGTCTGAGTGATTGGCGTCACGCCCGCGCCACTCAACGGCCCCGCGAACGTCACTTGTCCGCCGTTCACCGGTTCCGCCGGGGCGGCATTGGATGCCACGTTGACTTGCAGGCGTGTGGCAAAGGCGGTGTTGACCGTTGTGCTCTGGTTGTTCCCGCCGCCGAGGGAGAGCGTAAACCCGCCGGATTCGAACGAGCCAATATCACACGCGCCGACGCGCGCCTTACCGCGCTGATCCAAGTTGCCGCCGGGAAGACCCGCACAAGTGGCGCTGTCACCCGCGTTGATGGCCGGGGAACCAGGCAATAACGCGAAGGTCTGAGTCGCGCCGCCGTAATTGCCGAGCGCGCTCAACAGCGGGTCGCCGGTGACAGCAGGCGCACAACTATTCGGCGCCGACGCGTCCGTTTCAACCAGATTGTTGGTAGACACTACGCTGTTGCCAGTATCGCGGTAGCAATCGGAGGAGGCAGTCGAGTTGGCGAAGATATTGTTGCTGAGAGAAGCTGTGCCTTGGTCGTCAACAAAGAGACCGCCGCCACTACCCGCAGTGGCAATGTTGCCAGAGAAGGTGCTGTTGCGCAGCGTCAGGTTCGCGAACCAGCCGTTGAAGATGCCGCCGCCGGCATCGCCGCTGTTGCCCGAGAAGGTGCTATTGCTCACAGTAGCAATGCTGGAACCGGTGCCGCCGACGTAGATGCCGCCGCCGGCTGCGAGTGAGGCGATATTTTGATCGAAGGTCGTGTTGCTCACCGTCAGCCTGCCGGCTTGGTCAAAGATGCCAGCGCCACTGCCAGCTCTGTTATTGTAGAAGAGGCTGTTGGTTACCGTTACCGCGCCGCTGGTTTGCATGTAGATGCCGCCGCCGGAGTTGGAGGGGGCATTTCCATTGGCGATGGTCAGGCTGTTCAGCGTGACACTGGACCCGCCGGTGATGTTGAACACGCGCGAAGTGCCGCCGCCGCTGACGGTGACTTGCGAAGCCAGCGCGGAACCGTCAATGGTCACGTTGTTGCTAATCCCCAATTCACCGCTGGTGAGGGTGATGGTCGCGCCGGACATGACGGGGTTGGCGAAGTTGATCGTGCCGCCCGCGCACACATCCAATAGCGCCTGGCGCAAGGTTCCCGCGCCGCTGTCCGCATTGCTGGTGACGGTAATCGGCGTGGAGCAGGCGGTCACTTGCTGTGTGGTGTTACCACTGCTCGCGCCGTAAACGAGGTCGGCGCCATAATTGGCGGTAATCGTGTGACTGCCCAGGGTGAATGCCGACGTGGTATAAGTGGCTTGTCCCGAGCCATCCAGCGCGACGCCGGCCTGGAGCAACGTGGTGTCATCGTAAAAGTCTACAGTGCCGGTGGGTGTGCCAGCGCTTCCGCCAACCGTCGCCGTGCAGGTGACGGATTGACCGACAGTGGATGGGTTGGGGGCGCAGACGACGCTGGTCGTCGAGGTTTGTGCGCCGGTCACGACAAGGTCGCGGATTTCGTGAAAATTAGTTGAACCTCCGGTGGCGCCGGAAAAACCCATTTTGAATGTGGCAGGAAGCGCAACCTGGGTAGGCGGGAGACTGAAAGGAGCAATATTCGTTGTCCAGTTGACCTGGTCGGGACTCGTTTCGACTTTCACCGAGGCGGCGCTTTGGGCGATCGTGATGCGCACCCAGCGCGCGCCAGCTCGATTACCGGTAGCGATTGGTGCGGCTACCCTTTGAAGACAATCATAGGCGTGTCGGTTAGGGTCTGGAGGCGTTACTGCGAGATTCCCTGAGCCAGCCACCTTGATCTCTGGGCCATTCGGACTACAGGCATTGTCGCTGCCGGCTGGATTGAGAAAAGCTCCATATTCGTCGAATCCGACGGCCAGGTAACCATTAGTGACGCCCGGGTTGCCTATACTATCAAATGTATAGCCAAGCGCTCCACCCAGCCCCCCGGTCGTTGGCGTGGCAGTTGCGCCATCAATCAGGTAAAAAGTAAATCCGTCTGCGCCATCGCCGCCATAGGTGGCATACTGGAACGTGGCCTGGATACCATTCGCGCTGGAAAAGGCAGTATTGTAAATGGCAGATGCTCTTTGGTCATTAGTGGCTGAAGTCAGCCGCAGCCAGCCATTGCCATTGCCTTCGTTGTTGGGCGCCATCGCGCAGGCATCCGTAGTGCTTCCTGCTGTCAAACAAGCAGAATCGTAGAGCACCCATCCTGACGCCGTGCTGTTCCTGAACGTTTCTCTGACGATAGGTGCGGCTGCGATCGGGGATACCTGGAAGACCAAGCTGGCCAGCAGGGTCAGGGCAACGAACAAAGTTTGTGAAAACCTGGGTTTCATCGAATTCTCCTTATCGAATAGTCTTACAATTCTTGGACAACACAAACAAGCGACCGAACGGGGGAATGGGTTGGGTATTTGGGGCGCCAGCCTCCGTTCCTTTGCAAACAGTTATGATGGATGGGCATGGTTCAGATTAGATTGACACGTCCGCCGGTCTGAAATTGACTGCGCTAGACATAACGGACGGGAATCGTCACTTTTTGAACTTGGAATGACCGTTTCGAGGTCATCCGCCGCGAAAAAAATTTCTGGGCAATTGTAGAAAGTGTCAATCTAACTTCCTGGGATTCTGAACCATGCCCAAATTTCGCGGCCTTTTCTAGGCCTCCGCTGCCCCGGCTTCGGGTGGAACGTCCTCCCAGGCCTCTTGCAGGCCCTGCCGCCAGTCGGATTCCACATATTCGGCCTGGTCAACGCGCTTGAGAGAAAGCCCCAGCCGCCGCTTATCGGCGTCAATGCGGATCACCCGCAGCGTCACCACCAGGCCCTCTTTGACGACTTCCTTCGGGTGATTGATGCGCCCGTCGGACAGTTCCGAGATATGGATGAGGCCCTCGATCTCGTCGTCGTCCTTGATGCGCGCGAACGCGCCGAACTTGGCCAGCTTGGTGATCGTGCCTTCGACCAACTGGCCGATCTTGTAACGATTCTCAATCGTACTCCAGGGATCGGCCTCCAACCGCTTGAGCGAAAGCCCGATGCGCTTGCGGTCGTGGTCCACGTTGAGCACTTCGACTTCGACCTCTTGCCCGACCTTGAGGACTTCTTTGGGATGAGTGACGCGCTTCCAGGAAATCTCGGACAGGTGGACCAGACCGTCAGCCCCACCCAGGTCTACGAACGCACCAAAGTCAGCCAGGCTGATGACCTTGCCCTTGAGGTGCATTCCCACGTGCAGCTCGGACAGAAGCTTTTCTTTTTGAACTTTGCGCCAGTCGCGCATGGCTGCGCGCTCGGAAAGGATCAACCGGT
>CAYGWJ010000138.1:0-2706 GCA_964353405.1 uncultured Anaerolineae bacterium | reverse complement strand
TCGCGGCGTAGGGCACGCAGTTCTCGCCCGCCAGACCGATGCACGCCACGCGCGCCATCGGCTCGGCGACCTCGGCCTTGAGGATGCGCTGAGTCTCGAGTGTATCGGCTTTGCCCCACAGGTGCGCGGCGTCGCGCAATTCAGTACGACCGTTGTGAATCCAGAGGTACGCGGGCGCATTCGCTCGACCTGTGATGACCAGACCATCGTACCCGGCGTAGCGCAATTCCGAGCCGACGAATCCGCCGATGTTGGATTCGCCCCACAGCCCGGTCTGCGGCGAGCGCGCGCAGATGGAAGAGCGCCCGTTGGTGGGGCCACCTGTCCCGGTGAGCGGCCCGGTCATCCACAGCAAGGGGCAGGCCGGATCGAGTGGGTCGCGCTGCGGGTCGAGCGAGTCCCATAGCATTCGCGCGGCCAATCCGCTGCCGCCGATGTAATCTCGCGCGTATGCGGGGTCAATGGCCTGCTCGCGGATGTCGCCGCTGGCGAGGTCAACGATGAGGAGTTTGCTGTCCATGCAGAAACCTCCGGGAGGTAAAGCGTGAAACGTAAAACGTGAAACGTGAGACGTGATTGGCTTGCGCGTCACGCTTCACGTTTCACGCATCACGCTTCACGTCAAAAGTCAATTGACTTGCCTTCGTAGGTGTACTCGAATAGCTTGCGCACCTCCACGTCGTCGGGGATGCGGGTGCTGGTCATGTTCGAGCCGTCGTTGCTTGCGTTGGACACCAACGCGCCCAGCTCTTTGTCGAAATTCTCGCGCTGGATGCCGCACGCTTCAAGTGTGCGAGGTTGATCGAGCGCCAATTGCAATTGACGGATCGCGGCCGCCAGGCTGGCAGCGGCTTCGGCCTCGGTCGCGGCTGGCAGGCCGAGGAAGCGCGCGAGGTCGCCGTAGCGCGTGGCGCCCGGCTCGCCCCGCACGGAAAACTCGATGACGTAAGGCAGGCACAGGCTCACGGCGCGGCCGTGCGGAATATGGAACACGCCCCCCAGCGCGTGTCCCAGTCCGTGCGCCAGCGAAGCCATCGAGTTGCCAAAGCCCAGCCCGGCAATGGAAGCTGCGTTGTGCATCTTGGTGCGCGCTTCCAGGTCGTTGCCGTCTTGGTACGCGCGCGGCAGATACTCGAACACGAGCTGCGCCGCTTTCAGGCACAGGCCGTCGGAAAAGTCGTTGTGCCACAGGCACGTATAGCCTTCGACGGCGTGCGTGAGCGCATCCATGCCCGTGTCAGCCGTCACACGCGGTGGCAGGCTCATCACAAAAGATGGATCCACGATCGCCACATCCGGTATACATTCACGGCTGCCCAGGCCCAGCTTGCGTCGCTCGGCCACGCTGGTCAGCACGATGGCCCAGGTTGCTTCAGAGCCGGTGCCGCTGGTCGTGGGGATGGCCAGGAAACGCGCCTTGCGCCGCAGGTTCAGCTTTTCCATCGGGCTGATGCTTTCGGGGGTCATGTCGGGCCGTTCGTACAGAATCCACATGGCTTTGGCCGCGTCCAGACAAGAGCCGCCGCCCAGGCCGACGATCCAATCGGGCTGGAACTCGGCCATGACGGCCGCGCCGGCGCGCACTGTCTCGAGGGAAGGATCCGGCTCGACGCGGTCGAACACGCCGACCTGGAACCCGGTCGCTTCCAGCGCCGCCTGGACGCGCGCCACATGTCCGAGCTGGCCGATCACGGCATCGGTGACAATGAACGCGCGCTTGCCCTCCAATTGCTCCAGGTAGCCGAGCGCCTCGTCGCCAAAAACAAACTCGGGGCTTTTAAAGAACCACATGCTTCACGCTCCGTGCGTGAAACGTAAGACGCGCACGTGATCGCATCACGCAGCACGTTTCACGTTTCAATCAGCAAACTCGGTCTCGACGCGCGTGCTGGCCTCGACCAATTCCTTGGCGGCCTTGACGCTTTTCATGACCATGGCCATGTTGCCCTTGAGCTTGAGCTGGCCCGTCATCAGTCCCTGGATCGGGTCAAGCTTTTTGGTCAAGACCTTTTTCCACGTGGCCGGCGGAGCACTCATACGAAAGACGGGAGTCTTGACAGATTCCTCGGCCACTTGAAACGCTTCGCGGCACTTGCCGTGCCAGAGGTCCATGTACAAGAGGGTGGCCTTGGTCAGCGACCCGCCCGGTTCGATGACGAAATAAAAGTCGCCTTCCCAGGTCCGGGCCGCTTCGGCATACGCGGCGCTCTGGTTGAGTTCCTCCATCAGGGCCTTGACCCACGCGTCGCTCGGAAATCGGTGTGCCATGTTTAGCCTCCTTATGTGTTGGGGATGAATAACGGCTGGTCGTTGTCGTCGAATACCGCGATGACTAGAGTTGGGCAACGTTGCGCGGCTTGTACGATTGCTTCGATGGGATCACCTGGGGGGTGGATGACCCTGGCTTTGTCGTTGAAAACCTTAAAGGTATGGGGAGCCTGGGCGCGGCAGCGCCCGGCACCTTCACAGCGGAGCGGATCAATCTTGATTCTGGGCATGTCGCTCCTGCGATGGGCATCTGGGAAGATTATACAATGGCATGGCGCGGCATGTCAAGCGCGGAACCGAGACCGTTTTCACTTTGGGACAACCTCCGCCCGCTCTGCGCTGCGCCCTGTCGGAGCTACACGGAGCGAACCGTCGCGCAGATAACGCGCCAGTGGCGCCTGTGTCAAGTCATACCCGGCGAGTTCGAGCGGACACTGG
>CAYGWJ010000137.1:0-8531 GCA_964353405.1 uncultured Anaerolineae bacterium | reverse complement strand
CGGGCGGCATGCTGCGCGTGGGCGTGCCCGAGTATCGTTTGCCCACCTGGATCGTGGATCGAGAAGTCAAGGAGATAGAAGACCTCGGCATCGAGATTCGCCTGAACTCGCCGGTCACCAATCTCGACGACTTGTTCGCACAGGGCTTTGACGCGGTGCTCATCGCGGTCGGCGCGCACGAGGGACGCAAGCTGCCCATCCCCGGCACGGACTTGCCTGAAGTTCTGGTCAATACCCAATTCTTGCGCGATGTTCGCCTGGCCGATCTCGGCTGCGCGAGCTGCGATCCAAAATCTGCCGTCGCCGGCAAGCATGTCCTCGTTCTGGGTGGCGGCAACGTGGCCATGGACTGCGCGCGCACGGCGCTTCGATTGGGCGCGTCCAAGGTAGACATGGCCTGCCTTGAGTCGCACGACAAGATGCCCGCCACGCAGGATGAGATCGAAGAGGCGCTGGAAGAAGGCATCACGATCTACAACAGCCGTTCGTTCAAGCGCATCGTGAACCGGGACGGCCACGTCGCGGGCGTCGAGGCGGTCAACGTCACGTTCATGCAGTTTGTGGAAGGCCGCCTGGAGCTGGAGACGCAGGCAGGCAGCGAGCACATCCTCGACTGCGACGCGGTGATTTTCGCCATCGGCCAGCGAGCCGGTCTGGCGTTCATCCCTGAAAGCGCGGGCGTGGGCATCACGCGACAGGCGACCATTGCCGTGAATCCCAACACCTTCGCGGCGACTCGTCCCGGCGTCTTTGCGGCGGGCGATGCGACGACGGGCACGGCTTTTGTCATCGAGGCAGTCGCTTCCGGCCACAAGGTGGCTGAAGTGATCCACAAGTACCTGCACGGCGAGGAACTAGAGCCCAAGCCCAAGAAAGAATTGCCTGTCGTCAAGATGACCAAGCCCGAAGTCCAGGACAAAATCACGCGGGGCGAGATTCACCTCAAGCCACGCGTCAAGATGCAGGCGTTGGAAGCCGACCATCGCACCAAGACTTTTTCCGAAGTGAGCCTGGGCTACAGCGACGAAGAAGCGCAAGCGGAAGCCTCGCGCTGCCTGGCGTGAGGCCTCTGCTCCGAGTGCCTCTCGTGTTACTACAAGTGCGGCGTCAAGGCGATTGACCACGACATGGTCGAGCGCGTCGAGCAGGTCAAGGTCGGCGCCGTCATCCTCGCGCCTGGCTATGAAATCTATAACGCCAAGCTTTCGCAAGAGTACGGGCTGGGACGCTACCCGAATGTGGTCACGTCGCTGCAGTACGAGCGATTGCTGTCCGCCAGCGGCCCGACGAGTGGACACGTCAAGCGTCCGTCCGATGGGGCCAAGCCGAAAAAGATCGCTTTCCTGCAATGTGTGGGCAGCCGTGATCAGACGCACGATTACTGCTCGTCCGTGTGCTGCATGTACGCGGCCAAAGAAGCCGTCATGACGATCGAGCACGCCAAGGCCGAGGCGCCGGCGGCGAACGGCGAGGATCACGGCGTCGAATGCCATATCTTTTTCATGGACACGCGCGCCTTTAGCAAAGGCTACGAGGAATACTATCAGCGCGCGCAGAGCAAGTACAAGGTCAAATATCACCGCACCCGCATCAGCGCGCTCAAGCAGAATCCCCAGAGCGGCAATCTCACTCTCCACTACCTCGGCGAGCAGAACAGAATCGTCGAACAAGAGTTTGATTTGATCGTCCTTTCCGTCGGCATGGAGATCGGCGACAAGGTCCAGTCGTTGGGGCGCGAGCTGGGCATCGAGCTGGACGATTATGGTTTCTGCCACACGGCGATCTTTGACCCGCTCGAATCCAGCCGACGAGGCATTTACGTGGCCGGGCCGTTCCGCGAGCCAAAGGATATTCCCGAATCCGTCATCGAGGCGAGCGGCGCGGCAGCCGCAGCGGAACAATTGCTCGCTCCAGCACGCGGGACGCTGACGCGCAAGGTTGAATTCCCGCCGGAGCGCGACGTGATCGGCGAGGAGCCGCGCGTGGGCGTGTTTGTCTGTCACTGCGGGAGCAACATCGGCGGCTATCTGGATGTGCCCGGCGTGGCCGACTATGCCAGGTCGTTGCCCTGCGTGGCGCACTCGGAAAACAATCTCTACACCTGCTCGCAGGATACCGTCAAGCACATCACCGAGCAGGTCAAGGAACTGGGACTGAACCGCGTCGTCGTCGCTTCGTGCACACCGCGCACACACGAGCCGCTGTTCCAATCGGCCCTGCGCGCAGCCGGACTCAACCCTTATCTGTTCGAGATGGCCAACATCCGCAACCAGTGCTCGTGGGTTCACTCGAGCGACCGCGAGGCGGCGACGGAAAAGGCCAAAGACCTGCTGAGGATGGCGACCGCGCGCGCGGCTCGACTGGATCAACTGCACACGACCGAGATGCCCGTTGAAAAAACCGCGCTCGTCATCGGCGGCGGCGTGGCCGGCATGAATGCGGCGCTCTCGCTGGCCGGGCAAGGTTTCCCGGTCCATCTCGTCGAGCGGACGGATCAGTTAGGCGGGAATCTGCGCAATGTCTTTTTCCTGATAGATGCAAATGGCAAGATGCAGGAGGCAGGAGGCAGGAGGCAGGAGGCAGGAGGCAAGACACAGGATGGGGCGCAAGACCCGCAAGTGTACTTGCACGAGTTAATCAAAGAAGTGAACCAGCATCCGCTCGTCAAGGTTCACCTGCGAACGGAACTGGTCAATACGGGCGGATTTGCCGGCCAGTTCACCAGCAAGCTGCAAGACGCCGGCGGCAACACGATCAGCGTTCAACACGGCGCGACGATTGTGGCGACCGGCGGGCGCGAGTATCGCGGCAAAGAATACAGCTACGGCCAGGACGTGCGCGTCGTGACCGGCCAAGAGTTTGAAGCCAGGCTGGCCGCGGGAAATGATCTGCCCTCTTCGGCTGTCTTTATTCAATGCGTTGGCCCGGCAGAAAAGTATTGCGCACGGATATGCTGCGCCACCGCTCTCAAGCAAGCGCTCAAGCTCAAAGAACTCGACCCGAACGCGCAGGTAACCATCCTGTTCAAAGACCTGCGGACGTTCGGCTTCAAGGAGCGGCTGTACACGCAGGCCCGCGAGCGAGGCGTCCTGTTCATCCGGTACGACGACAATCACCAGCCTCAAGTGTCTGTGGAGAGTGAAACGAAGAGCGAAGAGCGAGAACCGAAAGGCGATTTGCTCCACACTCTACGCTCTACACTCCACGTCAAGATATGGGAGCCGATGTTGGGCCGCGAGATGACGCTGTCGCCTGACATGCTGGTGCTCAGCAATCCCACCGTGCCCGCCGAAGGCGCACGCGAGCTGGCCACCCGGCTCAAAGTGCCGGTGGACATGGATGGGTTCTTTCTCGAAGCCCACGTCAAGTTGCGACCGGTAGATTTTGCCTCAGAAGGCTTGTTCATGGCGGGCCTGGCCCACTATCCCAAGTTCCTGGACGAGAGCATCATCCAGGCGCAGGCCGCCGCCGCGCGAGCTGCCTCGATCCTTTCGCAAGACACCCGCATGTCGAACGCGCGCGTGGCCGTGGTTGACCCGGAGAAATGCGTCGGCTGCCTCACGTGTGTCCGCACCTGCCCATTCGACGTGCCCAAGATCAAGGCGGACCTGCAAGGCGTGGGTGGCATCATCGGCGCGGCGTTCATCGAGCCCGTGGCGTGCCAGGGTTGCGGCTCGTGCGTATCCGAATGTCCCGCCAAAGCGATCCAGTTGATGCACTATACCGACGCCCAAATGCTCGTCAAGGTGGATGCGCTGTTCGGCCGGGCCAGGCAGCCGGACTTTGTTCCAGTCGAATCCATACAAGTCAGATAGTGCGTGCGTTGGCCGCACTCGCGCAACGGGAGCAAAAATCATGTCCGAACACTTTTCTCCACAAATCGTAGCGTTTGCGTGCCACTATTGCGCCTACGCTGCCGCCGACCTGGCGGGCGGCCTGCGCCTGCAATATCCACCCTCGATCAAAATCATCGAGCTGCCTTGCACCGGCAAACTCGACGTCCTCTACGCCCTGCGCGCGTTCGAGGACGGCGCCGATGGCGTGATGGTGGCGGGCTGACTGGAAGGCGATTGTCATTACCTGGAAGGTAATCTCAAGGCCCGTAGACGAGTTGAATTCGTTCGCAAGTTGCTCAAGAGTATCGGCCTGGAAGGGCAGCGCATCCAGATGATCAACCTGTCCTCGGCCATGGGCGGCCAGTTCGCCTTTGCCGCCGCCGAGTTGACCGCCGAGATCGAGCGCCTGGGGCCGAACCCACTTGGCAAGAAAGACAGTTTGAAGGATAATACTCCGCACGAGGAGGAGTCTCCCCGAAGCGCGTAATCCGTCCACCTTGATTGAGCCCATCAGCCAACAAAGGAGGCGCCATGAACAAGCAGCCTTACATCCTGGTCGTGGACGATGATCCCGACATTCTCGATGGCATCCTGGCCGTGCTTGAAAGCCAGCCTTACCGTCTGCAAACGGCGCGTGACGGCAAACGCTGCCTGGAGATGATCGAGGTTGAGCGGCCCGATTTGTTGATCCTCGACTTGCTCATGCCCCGCATGGATGGTTTTGCCGTCATTCGTTTTCTGCGAGAGAACCCCGCCTACGACAAGCTGCCTATCATGGTCTTGACCACCGTCGTCGAAGATGCCAGCCGCCGCCGATACGAGCTCGAAACCGGCATGAACATGGATGTGCAGGACTATATTCAAAAGCCGGCGCTGCCCGGCGAACTGATCCGCCGCGTCAAGCGGCTCCTGGAACCGGCAGCAAAACCGCACTAGCCAGATTTCTCACCACTCGATTTCCGAACGCCGGGGACGGCGATGATGAACACAGCCGCGAACGTTCGGACGCCAGACACACGGCCAGAAGAAGCAGAACTGTTGCACCGCTTGCGACAGTTCATCGCGCTGCGCTGGGTGGCGGTTGCCGGCATCCTTGCGAGCGCTGCAACGGCGCAGAGGGTGTTTGCCATTCAGGTGGCGCTGGCGCCTATTCTGGCGACCTCTGCCGGCGTGGCGGCCTGCAACATCGCCTTCTGGTTCTGGGCGCGCTCGGACGATAGACTCGCCCGCACGGGGCGAACGCTCGCCCACGCGCAGATCGTGACCGACCTGTTGGGCCTCACGGTTCTGCTTCACCTGACGGGCGGGATCGAAAATCCATTCTTTCTGTTCTACTTTTTGCACGTCGGCCTCGGCATCATTCTGCTCGAGTCACGAGATGTCTATTGGGTGACGGCGCTGGCGATAGGCTTGTTCGCCTTGCTGGTGGGAACAGAGTATGCGGGTTGGCTGCCTCACAGGCGCCTGCCCGGCTTTCTACCTGGCGAGCTGTATCGCCAGCCTGCGTATGTCGTGGCAGTGCTCGCCGCCTTTGCCACCACGCTCAGCCTGGTGTCGGCGGTCGCCACGCGCATGATGGTGGAGCTGCGGAGGCGGCGCGAGGCGCAAGCGCACGTCCAAGCACTCGAGCTGGAACAGGTTCGCCAACAACTTGACGAGTTGGATCGAATGCGCACCTTCTTCCTGGCGTTAGCCTCGCACGATCTCAAGACGCCGCTGGCCGTGGCCATCAACTATATTCAGACGATCCTGGATGGCTTTGTAGGCGAGGTAGAGCAAAAGCAGCGGCGCTGGCTGGAACGCTCGGTCGTTCGATTGCAG
This sequence comes from uncultured Anaerolineae bacterium, assembly GCA_964353405.1. GTDB lineage: Bacteria > Chloroflexota > Anaerolineae > Fen-1058 > Fen-1058 > JBGLNJ01. Next base: position 2,874 of record CAYGWJ010000137.1, on the reverse strand, counting down.
GAACTGCTTCAACTCGTTGACGACTTTCTCGACGCATCGCAGCTGGACGGGGCGCGCATCGCGCAAGAGCTGGAGCCGACCTGCCTGGAGACGGTCGTGCGGCAAGTCATTGCCGAAATCTCGCCACGCGCCAGAGAAAGACAAGTGGCAATACAAACCGAAATACCGCCCAACCTTTCGTGGGTGCTCGGCTCACCCAAGCGGCTGCACCGGCTGCTCATCAACCTGCTGGACAATGGCTGCAAGTTCACGCCCACAGGCGGGCGGGTCACGCTGACGCTGGCCGAAGAAGATGACTGCGTGCGCGTGGATGTGGCGGATACCGGCGCGGGCATCCCGACGAGTTATTTGCCGCACGTGTTTGAAGATTATTTTCGCGTCCGGCGTCAAGAGTTCATCCCCGGCGCCGGCCTGGGCTTGAGCACCGCGCGGCGCATTGTCGAGGCGCACGGCGGCAGAATCTGGGTTGAAAGCCCTTATTGCCCCGGTCAGCCCGGCAGCCGATTCACCTTCTGTTTGCAGAAAGCGAGCGTGAAGAATGACGATCACCCTTGAACGGCTCAGGCGCTCGGACATTTTCAACGAGCTGACGGACGACGAGCTGGCGCACATCGTGCCGTTCTGCCATGAGGCTTTCTACCGCGAAGGCGAGGTGGTGCTGGTCGAAGACGCTCCGGCCGACTGGTTGTTCATCGTCGAGCAAGGCAAGCTCACGCTTGAAAAGAAAATTCAACTCGGTCGGCGCGGCACGCTGCGCACGGCGACCGTCGGCATGGTCGGGCCGGGCAAGGTGGCCGGCTGGTCGGCGCTTACGCCGCCGCCGATCTATACGTCCACCGCCATATGCCTGGAGCCAACGTGTGTCATCGCCTTGGACAGCCAGGCCTTGCAGCGTTTTTTGAACGACAACCCCCGTGCAGGTTACAAAATGATGAGTGTCATCGCCGGGCTGGCGCGGGAGCGATACCAGAGCACGACCGACACGCTGGCCTATTTTGTCTCGCTCGTCTCGCATGAACTCCGCGCGCCGCTGGCTGCGATTGAAAACTATCTCAACGTAATGCTCGACGGCTTTGCCGGAGAACTGAGCGATAAACAAAAGCGGATGCTGCAGCGCAGCGCTGTGCGCGTCAGCGACCTGCGCTCGCTCATTGGCGACATTGTTGACCTGGCCCGCATGAGGCCAGAGCAAATCCAGGCCGACTTTGAGGTATTCGATCCGGGCGAGGTGGGCGCCGACTCTATCGAAGACGTGCGACTGGCCGCCGGGGAGAAGAATGTCCGTATCAAGATCGAGCCGCCGCCGAAATTTGAAAAGATCGTCGGCGCGCGCAGACGGTTACGCCAGGTATTTACGAACCTGCTGACGAATGCCGTCAAGTTTTCGCCGTCCGGCAGCACGGTAACCTTCCGCGCGCGTTACGAGCCAGATGCAGTCATCTTTGAGGTCGAAGATGAAGGCATCGGCATTCCACCTGAAGACCAGCCGCACATCTTTGACGATTTCTTCCGCGCCGAAAATGTGGGCGATGTGTCGGGCGTGGGCCTGGGGTTATCCATCGCTCGCAAGGTGGTGGACGCACACAACGGCCAGATCCTGGTGACAAGCCCGTATCTGGAAGGCAAGACGGGCACGCGCTTTACGGTCGTCATCCCGCGCAATTTGCTGACGCCCGAGATGCGCCGCAGCGTGCAGAGCGAATCCAAGTAGCCATCGTGTCATTCTGAGCGAAGCGAAGAATCTCTTTCGCGCAAGGTGGAGACCCTTCGCTCAGGATGACAAGTGTGTGACCTATATGCCACAACGGAAATGCATCCTTCTGGTGGACGACGACCACGATTTCGTCGAAGCGACGACGGCTGTGCTGGAAAGCGTCTACGACGTGGACATGGCCTACGGCGGCGGCGAAGGATTGGCAAAAGCTCGCACGTCCAGACCTGACCTGATCCTCCTCGACGTGATCATGCCGGATATGGATGGCTTTGACGTGTGCGAAGAGCTAAAAGCCGACCCGGCGCTGGCCGATGTGCCTATCATCATGCTCACCAGTCTGCCGGGAGCGCTAGGCCCGTCGGGCAAGGTTGGATGTGTGTCGCAGGCAGAAGATTATTTGGAAAAGCCGGTCAAGCCCGCCGAGTTGTTGAGGCGGGTCGGCAAGTTCTTGTCCAAAGAATCGCAAGCTAGTCAGCACTGACCCATTTAGCGGCAAAGCTTGTAATCAGGTACAATAACACCACGAGGTGTCACATGGCGACACAGATGTTTACTGCGGTTCTTTACAGAGAGGAAGACCTATACGTAGCCGAGTGCCACGAGGTCGGAACAGTGAGTCAAGGGTATACCATTGAGGAAGCCATTGCTAATCTCAAGGAGGCGACAGAACTCTACCTGGAAGAGTTCCCTGTGCTGCAAGTCACTCGACCTTTGCTGACTACCTTTGAGGCAACCGTCTATGCCTAAGCTGCGTCGGGTGTCAGGGCAAGAAGCTGTTCGCGCGTTGGAACGTTTGGGATTTGTGCAAGTGCGGCAACGCGGCAGTCATGTTGTACTCAAGAAGCGGGCATTGGAAGGCGAGGTGGGCTGCGCTGTACCACTGCACCGCGAACTTGCACTCGGTACATTGCGTGGCATTCTGCGGCAGGCCAAGGTCACGCCCGATGAGTTCATGGCGAGCTTGTGATGACCGCGACTTTATTGAGGCGACGACCGCCGTGCTGGAAAGCATCTGCGACGTGGACGTGGCCTACGCCGGGGGCGAGGCGCTAGACAAAGCACCCGCATCGCGGCCCGATTTGATCCTCCTCGACGTGATTATGCCGGACGAAGACGGCTTTGCCGTGTGTGAGAAACTCAAGGCCGATCCGGCGCTGGCC
>CAYGWJ010000136.1:0-5727 GCA_964353405.1 uncultured Anaerolineae bacterium | reverse complement strand
AGATGGATACACCTTCGCAGGCTGGAGCCCGTTAGTCCCGGCGACCATGCCTTTGGGTGGAGTCGCTCTGACCGCCCAGTGGACGGCGAACCAATACACGATCACGTTCAATAGCGCTGGTGGCACGGATGTCGCTTCGATCACTCAGGCGTATGGTTCATCCGTGACAGCCCCTGCTGATCCGACCAAAGATGGATACACCTTCGCAGGCTGGAGCCCGTTAGTCCCGGCGACCATGCCTTTGGGTGGAGCCGCTCTGACCGCCCAGTGGACGGCGAACCAATACACGATCACGTTCAATAGCGCTGGTGGCACGGATGTCGTTTCGATCACTCAGGCGTATGGTTCATCCGTGACAGCCCCTGCTGATCCGACCAAAGCTGGATACACCTTCGCAGGCTGGAGCCCGTTAGTCCCGGCGACCATGCCTTTGGGTGGAGCCGCTCTGACCGCCCAGTGGACGGCGAACGAATACACGATCACGTTCAACAGCGCCGGTGGTTCACTTGTCGCTTCGATCACTCAGGCGTATGGTTCATCCGTGACCGCTCCTGATGATCCGACCAAAGATGGATACACCTTCGCAGGCTGGAGTCCGGCAGTCCCGGCGACCATGCCTTTGGGTGGAGCCGCTCTGACCGCGCAGTGGACGGCGAACAGCCAAACCCTCACGTTCAACAGCAATGGCGGCTCGGCAGTCACGGCCATCACCCAGGCGTTCGGTACCGTGGTGAGCGCTCCGACTGACCCGACCAAACCCGGTTACACCTTCGTTGGCTGGTACACCGACGACGGGACGTTCCTCAACGCGTACACGTTCAGCACGATGGGCTTGAGCACCACGATCCACGCCAAGTGGAGCGCGCTGCCCAACCACACCGTGACCTTCAACGCCAACGGCGGGTCGGGCTCGATGGCCGCTCAGACCAACAACGTCGCGACAGCCTTGACGGCTAACACCTTCACGCGGACGGGCTACACGTTCAACGGCTGGAACACGAATGCCGATGGCACCTCGGGCACGAACTATGCCGACGGCGCAATCTACCCGTTCACCGCGGACGTCACGCTCTACGCCAAGTGGAGCGCGCTGCCCAACCACACCGTGACCTTCAACGCCAACGGCGGGTCGGGCTCGATGGTCGCCCAGACCGCCAACGTTCCGACGGCGCTGACGCTCAACACCTTCACGCGGGCGGGCTACACGTTCAACGGCTGGAACACCCAGGCTGACGGCTTGGGCACGAACTATGCCGATGGCGTGATCTACGACTTTAGTGCGGACATCACACTCTACGCTAAGTGGAGCGCGCTGCCCAGCCACACCGTGACCTTCAACAGCAACGGTGGCACAGGCACGATGGCTCCCCAAGTTGCCAACGTCCCGACGGCGCTGACGCTCAACACCTTCACGCGGGCGGGCTACTCGTTCAGCGGCTGGAACACCCAGGCTGACGGCTCAGGCACGCCCTATGCCAACGGCGCGACCTACGACTTCAGTGCGGACATCACGCTCTACGCCCAGTGGAGTGTGATCTCGCCAACCTGTGTGACCATCCAGCGGGGCGCCTACGGTCAGGTGATCGATAGCTACATCTGGTCAGCCTGGCCGTGGGCAAACTTCAACACCTCCCGGCTTTACACTGGCCACCTCTACGGCCTTGGTGAGGCACGATCCCTGCTTCGCTTTGGCCTGGACACCCTGCCTCAAGGCGCTGTCATCCGGTCAGCCACGCTCGGTCTCAAGCTCAACCAGCCGGGCTCCAAGGAAACGGTGAGTATCTACCGCATCACGCAGGGCTGGAGCGAAGGTCAGCCAACCTGGAACAACTTTGCTAACAAGTACGACGGCTCCGTCCGATGGGGCAGCTTTGTGCCCCAGGCGACAGGTGTGGTCACCTCCGACATCACCGGGTTGGTATCGGCCTGGGTCAGCGGCAGTAAGCTTAACTATGGCTTGATGTTGAAGAGCACACCCAACCAGCGCTACGACGAGTATTTGAGCAGCGAGACTGGGACAGTGAGCCAGCGACCCTCGCTGACAGTGTGCTACACCGCCGTGCGGCAACTGACCCTCTCGGTGAGCAGGACCGGCAGCGGCAGCGGCACGGTCACGAGTACTCCGCCCGGCATCGACTGTGGCAGGACCTGCTCGGCCGACTTTGACTACAACACCGTCGTCACGCTGACGGCCGCCGCGAGCATCGGCTCGACCTTCACAGGCTGGAGCGGCAACGGGTGCTCGGGCACGGGTACCTGCGCGGTGACGATGAGTGAGGCCCGGAATGTCACGGCCAAGTTCACACTCAACACACCTGTCGTAATCCTGAAACTGTTGGCCAGCGACGGAAACGGCCTGGCCGGCGGCACGGCCCAGTACTATGATAATGGATGGAAGAACATCCCCGGAAGCACGGACACGACCGGGACGCTGGTCACCGGCATTCCCACGACGAAGGGGAACGTCACGTTCCGCATGACGTACGCCTACGCGTCAAATAACAAAACCCAGAACGTGAGCGTAAATCCGATCGTGGTGTTCCAGACAGGCAAGGTCCATTCCGACACTGGCGCTTGCACGCAATACTATGCCGGTGGATGGCGCGCATTCACACAGGATATGGAACTCTTGCCCGGCACATACACGTTCCACTTTAGAGACGGAACACCCAACAGGTCGTACAACATAGCCGCCGGCAAAGTCAACCTTATCCACTAGTTCTTGGAATGCTGCAGTCCGCCCCTTGGGCGGCAGCAAAGCCAGCCAATGACCGGCACTTTTGGAGCCATGAAAAAGTGCCGGTCACTCTAGCAGATGTGGATCACCCGTCCCCTGCAATCCGGCTGGCAAGCCAGACAAGTTGGCGCGGGCCTGGAAGCCGGCATCGGCATTCCAGCCCGCGCCTGTCTGCTCACCCGGCGCCACGCCGGCAAGGTTGAATACACCGATCGTGAACGAGAAGCCTACCTGAGAAGGATAGTTTTCACACCGGGCGAAGGGCAGGCTATGTGCCGCCTGGCAGCGCCGCGCCAAGTGCTGGGCGAGTATGGTACCCTAAATGTTGAATGGCGGTTGTGAACTGTGGACGAAATTGATCGCACTGGAGGCAATGTTTCACGATTTTGGGCTGAATCTAAGTCTCACCGTGTCCCGTTGATCAGGTGATCTATCGCCAGGTACAACACGATAACGGGAACAAGAATCAACAGCCCTGATCCCCACCACGGCAGAGAGACCCAGACCACGATCCTCAGCCTCGACAGGATGAACCACAGCGCCATCACGGCAATGATGGCGGCCAATAAACTTGCAAGACGGCTCCTCACCTTACGCCTCGCTCTCCAGCTCGCGCGCCATCATCCGGATGAGGTCGGCGCGGCTGACAATGCCCACGAGCACGCCATTCTCGACGACAGGCACAGGATTAAAGCGCCGTTTGACCATCAATTCGGCCAGGTCTTTTGCCTCGGCCTCCGGGCTAATTGCGGTGACTTGCTCCGTCATGATGTCGGCAGCCTGCGCGCCGAGCATGTGACGCAGCCGGTCACGATAGTGGCCTGGCCGCTCCAGGGGGATGCGCGCCAGATCCAGGATTTGGATGAACGCCGGCAGCTCCAGCCGGGTGTTGCGAACGATCATGTCCAGCTCGGTGACGATGCCGACGACGTGATTCGATTCGTCCACTACCGGGATGCCGCTGATGTCACGCTCGCTCATCAGCTTGGCGATGTCATTGACCGATGTGTCACGGCGAACGGTGACGACCTCGGTGGTCATGATTTCACGCACTTGCATGTTGGCCTCCTCACCCCTGCAAAGGGTTCACCACAACCTGCCCACGCTTGACTACAGTGTACACCAAATTCGTCCCAAAGCGATAACCCAGGTGGCGATAGTCGGGCACGTTCAGGATCACAAGGTCGGCTTGCTTGCCTACTTGAAGCGAGCCGACCGTGTCGCCGCGACCCACGGCAAACGCCGCATTGATCGTCGCCGCTGCCAGCGCCTGCGCCGGAGTCAGGCGCAGATAGCGGCATGCCAGCGCAATGATGAATTGCATGGACTCACACCAGCACGTGCCGGGATTGCAGTCCGTCGCCAGCGCCAGCGCCCCGCCTAGCTTTAGCAATAACCGCGCGGGCGAATACTCTGTATGTCCTAATCCAAACGGCGTCCCAGGCAGCGAGACGGCAATGACATCGGACTGGGCGACGGCCTCCACTTCATCCGGCCGCGTGGTGACAAAATGATCCACCGAGGTCGCGCCCAGCTCCACGCCCAGCCGCGAGCCGCCCAGCGGCTTGAATTCGTCCACGTGAATCTTGAGGCCAAAACCCAGTTCTTTTGCTTTCACCAGGATTCGCCTCGTCTGTTCCAAGGAGAACGCGCCATCCTCACAAAACACATCACAAAAAAGTGGAAAGTGGAGAGTGGAGAGTGGAGAGAAAGCGGGAAGCATTTCATTCACGAGCAAGTCCACGTAGGCATCGGGACGGTCTTTGTATTCCACGGGAACGGCGTGCGCGCCCAAGAACGTAGGAACAAGCTCGACAGGCTGCTCGATGTTGAGGCGGCGGATTGCATCGAGCAGCTTGAGCTCGGCGGCTGTCTCCAGGCCATAGCCGGTCTTGGCCTCCGCAGTCGTAGTACCGTGAGCCAGCATCCGCGCGAGCCGGGTCTCGGTCTGCGCGACAAGCTCGTCGAGTGATGCGGCGCGCGTGGCGCGGACGGTGGACATGATGCCGCCGCCGGCTGCCATGATCTCCATATACGTCTTGCCGGCCACGCGCATCTCGAACTCGCCCGCGCGGTCGCCTGCCCAGACGACATGCGTATGAGGATCAACAAAACCGGGGATGACGGCATGGCCTGTCGCGTCAATTGTGTGGGCCGCCGAACATTGCGCGGCGAGTTCGTGGGTCGGGCCGACGGCCACGATGTATCCATCCTGCACGGCCAGCGCGCCGTCTTCGACAAGCCCCAATTCGCCCAGACGCTCACCGCGCTGCGGCCCGCCGTTCAAAGTGGGAACGGTGCACAATTGAGATGCGTGCGTGATCAGCAGATCCACATTCGTCATTTTCACTCCATGTGTGCTATAATCATTTCCGAGCAAAAGGAAGGTCGTATGACCACAGAGCAAGAGACCCAACTTCAAAAGTTGCTCCACACACTAGTTGAACATATCCAGCCGGAAAAAGTGGTGCTGTTCGGATCGTACGCTAACGGCACAGCGACGCCAGAAAGCGATATTGACCTGCTGGTGATCTGGGAATCGGACTTGCGCCGCGACCGTCGCCAAGAAGCCATCAGCCAAGCCTTGCGCCCGCGCTCGGTGCCGATAGACATTCTGGCTTACACTCCTGCTGAAGTTCAACGCTGCATGGAATCGCCCACTTCGTTCGTGCGCCACATCTTGACCACAGGAAAAGTGATCTATGACCGGCACAGTCTCGGATTGGCTGGCAAAAGCGTATGACGATCTGCGCACCGTCGAGTTGCTGGAGGCGTTTGACGATTACCCTTGCGTTGTCGCAGCGTTCCACTGTCAACAGGCCGTGGAAAAGAGCCTCAAAGCATTTTTGGCAATAGTGCAAAACTAACCCTATGAGCAGAATGGGGTATCATACGGCCGTCATCCTCGACAAGGAGCTGCCCATGAGAACACACAAGACCTTGCGTCCGATGGAGCGCACCATCTATCACCCTGAACTTTCGGCGTGCCC
>CAYGWJ010000135.1:0-6005 GCA_964353405.1 uncultured Anaerolineae bacterium | reverse complement strand
TGGGTGACGCGCTGGCGCTGGCAGAGCCGGGCGGATTCATCCGCACCTTTGTTGACGAAGGCCCACCCATGGCGGCACTGCTGCGAGAGGCCGCTAAACACGGTACCGTCTCGAACTATGTTCGTCAATTACTGGCTGCCTTTGGGAAGGCTGAAGGCAGAACGCCCGTCACTCAGCTCTTGATCGAGCCGCTGAGCGAACGTGAACTTGAAGTCCTTCGGCTGCTTGGAACCGAATTGAACGGCCCGGAAATTGCCCGTGAACTAATGGTGTCCCTGAACACCATGCGTACCCACACCAAAAGCATTTACAACAAACTTGGGGTGAACAACCGTCGGATGGCCATCCGACGGGCAGAGGAACTCGATTTGTTATAACGAACTTCCCAACCCAAACCCCGGCCCTGGCAGGTTTATTGAACCACCTGCCGGGGCTTTTAATTTTCCTCGCAGCATCCCGATCAATGAACCACCACATCATTCACCACCTGTGGTGATGACACCTCACTACATTTTTTTGTATCCTTTGGTCGAAGGAAGATAAGAACCGATGCAGCACTGTAGAAATTCTTCCCTATCTGGAAAATGGACGAGGCGCACAATGAGTGAAACACATGCATCAACTGAGGATCAGTACGAGCCTGGACTTTACGAAATTCGCATCAAGGGGCACCTTGATGACCGGTGGACAGACTGGTTTGGTGGTTTGACCATCACACTGGAAGACAACGGCGATACGCTTTTAACTGGCCCGGTAATTGACCAGGCCGCGTTGCATGGGCTGCTCAAAAGAGTGCGTGATTTGGGTATGCCATTGGTCTCGGTCAGTCCTCTCGAACCCGGACAGGCGGATCAGTCAGACGTCAAATAGTAAATGGATATAAGCTACTTGGAAAGGAGGTTTGCCTTTGATAACATTTCTAGCCCATTTCAACCCCCGGTAACCGGGTGGCGACCACAGTTTTATTCAAGTCCAATTCAATGAAACTCATCCATATCGTTCAAAAAAAGGAGAAAAAATGAATACAAACAAAACCGCAAGAACCGCTGGATTCTTGTATCTACTTTTGGCTCCGCTCGGTTTCTTCGGCGGGGAATATATTCCATCCATTACTGTGCCTGGAAATGCCGTGGCAACAGTCAGTAATATTATGGCTCATACATTGTTGTTCCGTCTCAGTATCTTGAGCGCTTTAATTACACCTATCGTCACTGTCTTAGTGGCTCTATTTTTATATAAGTTGTTCAAATCGGTTAATAAAAACCAGGCTGTGCTAATGGTCATATTCGCATTGGCCGCCCTTCCTATTGCAATGCTCAACGAGCTTAACCATTTTGCTGTCCTTCTACTATTGAATGGCACTGACTATCTGAAAGTATTCAGTGTAAACCAGTTATATTCCCAAGTAATGTTTTTTCTCGACTTGAGCCATTATGGGGCTTTCATTGCCGCGATATTTTGGGGTCTTTGGCTACTCCCTATGGGGTATTTAGTTTTCAAGTCGGGTTTTCTTCCGAGAATCATAGGCATTTTGTTAATCATCGCAGGCTTTGGCTATGTGATAGATTCCATTGCATTGTTTCTTTTACCCGACCTTAATATAGACATTTCCCAGTTTACATTTATCGGGGAATTATTAATGCTTTTATGGCTTTTGATCAAAGGTGTAAACGTCGAACAGTGGGAAAAACGCGCTCTTGAATCCGCCTGAATAGTACCCGTTTCGAAGAGACAGTGACTCATTGATTTGGAAGACAATAAGGATCAATACTCATGAAAGCAATTGTAAACACAGAATACGGATCGCCCGATGTTCTTCATCTCACAGATGTAGAAAAACCTGTGCCCAAGGACAATGAAGTACTGGTGGAAGTTAAAGCGGCATCCGTGAATGCGTATGACTGGCATCTACTGACCGCTGACATATTCCTGGTTCGCCTGATGGGCGGGGGGTTCCTCAAACCCAAAAACATGATCCCTGGCGCGGACATCTCGGGGCGGGTGGAAGCGGTTGGAAGTAACATCAAGCAGTTTCGGCCAGGTGATGAAGTGTTCGGGGAAATCGGTCATGGCGGTTTTGCCGAGTATGTATGTGCTCCAGAAAGTAGATTGGCGCTGAAACCGGCTAATCTATCGTTTGAAGAAGCAGCGGCTGTACCAATGGCTGCTCTCACTGCCCTGCAGGGTTTGCGCGATGAAGGACAGATTCAGGCGGGGCAAAAGGTTTTGATTCAAGGGGCATCTGGCGGGGTGGGGACGTTTGCGGTGCAGATCGCCAAATCGTTCGGGGCGGAAGTCACCGCCGTGTGCAGCACCCACAATCTGGAGCAGGCACACAAGCTGGGTGCAGACCACGTTATAGACTAGTTTCTGTCCGAAAACCGGTCTGAGGGCGCAAACCAGCGCAGGTTAACAATTTCATATCTACGGCTTCCGGGGTAAGATGGGGAACATGTCTACCCTTCAGGAGGTCACTCATGTTGGTGATGGCGTACCCAGTCGATGAAGCGTTCTTGCAGTCCGGGTTGGTCTGCCAGGTTCAACGGATCGCCAAGTTTCGGCAAATGCATGACCTGCTGGATGCGGTGTTGGCCGATGCCCGCGTCCGTTTGGCCATGCGGCACGACTTGATCAAGCCCGGCTCGCAGGCGGGCTGGAATGGTCGCCGGGCGATCCCGCTGCAAGTGACGGGACGCTTGGCGGTCGTGCGGCACGTGATGGGATGGGGCTATCGCACCCTGGCGGAAGAGGTTGCGGCGAGTGTGGGCTGGCGCTGGGTGTGCCAGATGTATAACGAGCCCATGCCGAACTTTCGCACGATCCAGGGGCGGGAAAAGCTGTTGAAGCCCAAGACGCTGCGGCTGATCAACGCGACGGTGGTCCGCCTGGGGCAAGCGGCGGGGGTGACGACCGGCCCATCGCTGCGGCTGGACAGTACGGTGACGGAGACCAACATCCATTTTCCGACTGACAGCAGCTTGCTGGACGATGCGGCACGTGTCTTGAGCCGCTTGTTGGTCGAGGCGCGGCATGTGGTGCGTCCGACACAGCCAGCCCAGAAAGCGTTCTTCCGTGACCGGCATCGGCGCGCACGTCGCCTGACCCGCCAGATTGGACAATTGGCGCGTACCCACGCGAAGAAAGGCGCGAAAAGCCTTGAAAAACCTAGCGTTCGGCTGTACGCTGAATTGGTCGGCTTGGTCGAGGCGCTGGTAGCCCAGGTCGAACCGGTGCAGCTGTTGTTGGCCGGCCAGAAGAGTCCCTTGGCCGAAGGCCTGAACCTGGAGTTCGAGACCTACTTGCCCTTGGTCCGGCAAGTTGTGGCGCAAACGCGCCAACGGGTGTTGCAAGGCATCCAGGTGCCTGCCGCCGACAAAATCGTGAGCTTGTTCGAGCCGCATACCTATGTCATCTGTCGTGGCAAGAGCAAGCCCAAAGACACCGAGTTTGGACACAAGGTGTGGTTTGCCGAAGTGGACGGGGGGCTGATCACCGAGTACCGCATCCTGGAAGGCAACCCGCCCGACGCGTGCCCCGTCATCCGGAGTGTCCAGCAGCATCGCAAGCAGTTCGGCAAAGCGTCGCGCCGACTCTGCGGTGATCGCGGCTTGTTTTCGCCCGACAATGAGCGTCAAGCGCGCGCCTTGGGGGTGCGGCAAGTGTGCCTGCCGCAGCCGGGACACAAAACCGCACGACGCAAACGCAAAGAACGTCAACCCTGGTTCCGCGCAGCCTTGCGTTTTCGGAATGGCATCGAGGGGCGCATCAGTCAGTTGCGGCGCGCGCGGCATTTGACTCGCTGCCTGAATCGTGGCCTGGCGGGCATGGAGCGTTGGATTGGTTGGGGCGTGATTGCCAACAACTTGGCGACCATTGCCTTGAATTTGAATCGCCGTCATCTATCGCTCACTGACGCACTGGCTTGAATACCGGTTTTCGGACAAGAACTAGACTAAACAACTGAGAATGTCACTGGCGCGAGGGGGCATGTCACGGTCGGCAGCAACATTGTTCAGCTCGAAAGAGGCATTGAGCTAGTTTGCAGCCGACCACATGTTGTGCAAAACAACGCCTGGTCCATTTGCATTTTCATTTGCAGTAAGTATACTACTCACCATGGCATTCACAGACTCGCGACAAGGCAGGATGCCGTTGGTCTGCACTGTTGCCTGATGCGAACCTCCTCCACCGGAAGCATCACTGGTATCTATGCGGGACGCCGTTGCACACTGCACCCAGGAGAATGGACATGCACAAGAAACTGGTTTTGATGTTTTTGGCCCTCGTCCTCGGAATGGGAATACCCGGCGCGGTTTCGGCATGGTTCTTGTCGGGTCGTGCGGCACAGCACGGCCCCGTTCAGTCCGTATGCGACTGGAACCTGTTGGGCAATGATCTGGCTCTTGCTGTTGCGCCGGTTGATTCGCCGCAGAATGCTGTCCTTCCCTCTGCTGCTAACACGAACCTTGCCCCTCATTCTACTGCTCGCCTAGATCAAGACTGGGGCAACATGCCTGACTTGACCAAAAACAGTGTTGCTGTAAAGGGAGTAGGGAGCGCCGTCTCACGTCCCGCAACCACCATCGAGCCAACGGTCGTGTTTTCGTTCACCGTGCCCGGTAATCGGGCGCGGGCACTCACGTGGGGCAACGACAGTTTATGGCTGGCTGATGAAGACAACAACGTCTATCGTCTGGACTCTGTAGGTCAGGTGCAGGCTACGTTTCCAATCACGTTTACACCGGACGGCTTGGCCTGGGACGGAAGCAACTTGTGGGGCGGCGACGGATGGGGCGGTGGCGCACGCAAGCTGGGCGCAACCGGCACGGTCATCACCCAACTGGCGGGGACCGGGTACTGGCCCAACAGTGGCCTGGCCTGGGTAGGGAATAACCTCTATGTTGGCGACTATAATTCATCGTACATACATAAACATGATCAAACGGGCAAGCACCTGCTTTCGTGGTCAACCTCTTCTGCCATTTTTGGGCATCCCACTGGCATAGCCTATGATGGAACGGGCCTATGGATCGGCGGCTCGTGCGAAGGCTCCGGATATGACATCAAGCGTTTCTCGCTTTTCGGAGTTGTTCTGGACACGGTCAACCTCAATAACATTATGTCCTGCTATTGGGGAATTACTGCCGCAGCCTGGGATGGGGCCTACCTGTGGATCACTAACGACTCGATCTTTACCGTCTACAAGCTGGCACTCGGTGCCCCGCCACCGGTGGGTGTGACGATCAGTGGCCCAACGACCGGTACGTTCAACACGAGCTACGCCTTCACTGCCACCGTCAGCCCGGTCACAGCGACGACGCCCATCACTTATATCTGGCAAGCTGCTGATTTGATACCTGTGACACACGCGAACCGCATGACTACTACGGATGTTATCACATTTACGTGGAGCACAACAGGAACCAAAACGATTACCGTCACAGCCAGCAGCGCGGGCGCTTGGGTCACTGACACTCACATCATTGCCATAGATGCCGCGCCATCTGCGATTGACACCTACGAGCCGAACGACACATGCGCCCAAGCCTATTTTCTCAACGCACCTCTCGGCGCGACCACGGTGCTGACATCATATATCAGCCGCGCAGATGACGTGGACCTCTACCGCCTAGAGTTGCTTCAGCCATACACTGTGATTTCGATCACCCACCTTAGCCCGGCGAACGCCGAAGCGACACTGGGATTGTTCGACGGGCCGTGCGTGGGCGGGCTGCCCCGCGCCTGGCATACGCCGCGCGCGTGGAACACCCCACGCGCCTGGAATACCGGACACGGCTCCAGCAAGACGCTGTGGTACAATATCGGCCCCTACACCGGAACCTATTACATCCAGGTGAATGGCCTTAGAGCGGTTTCCTATCGAGTGTACGGGATGACCACTGCGGCGGCGGTGGATTCGATGATGAAAAGCCTTGATTCTCTAGCCTGCGACACGCGCCGTCATGTTCACTCGCACGAGGCGACCCGTACATGCAACTGGAATC
>CAYGWJ010000134.1:0-3411 GCA_964353405.1 uncultured Anaerolineae bacterium | reverse complement strand
GTCGTAGGCGCATTCCTGGCGGGTTACTTTCTCAGCCCCATCTTTAAGGTCGGGACCATCAACGATGCGATCACCGTTCCAACCATGCTGGTCACGCTGCTGGGTTCCGTCATCCTGCTCGCGATCATCAACCTCTTCCGCGGGCGCGGCAGGCGGTGGTCGCGCTGACGATCCGACCCTACATCGGTTTCGATAGTAGATAGTCTAGAGCGATTTCCCGTTGAGTGTAAGGGGCTGGACCTTTGAGGTGCTTTGCAAAACCTCGAAGTCTAGCCAGGCGTCATCCCGTACACCCACGCGGAAATCGCTCCAGGAGACACAAGGAGGTAGCATGTCTGTGAATCAACCGACCAATCAGGTCTCCGTGGATCGCCGCGAGGAAACGGTGGTCACTCAACAACCTGGCTACGCGGCGACCGAGCAGGTGACACGCGATGTTGCGGCGGAGCGGCGGCTGGGTTTGTTCCAGGTTACACGGATCGTTTGGAGCCTTCTGGGTCTACTGGAGATTTTGCTGGGGCTCCGCTTCATGTTGAAATTGATTGCGGCCAATCCGCACAGCGGCTTTGCCGTGTTCATGTATGGGATTACAGGGCCGTTCATTGCGCCGTTCACGGGATTGATCGGAACGCCCGCATCCGGTGGAATGATCCTCGAAGTGACGACACTTATTGCCATGGGGATCTATGCGCTGATCTTTTGGGGTGTCGTTCGCGTGATCCAAATCGTTGCGGATCGTCCAATCGCTCGCACGGTCACGCGCTCGGTGCGGGAGCAGACGCCGGGCACCGGCACCGAGCGTACGACACACACCATCACTCGCGGCCACAGCGATTGATGGTCACGGGATGATTGAACGCCGGCGCGCTACGCTGCCCGGAGCGCCGGCGCAAGTTGGGGGGCAGCTTGTCAAAAAGATCCAGGAGGAAAAGCGATGGATAACCAAACCCTTGTTCATCAAACAGGTCAGGCCAGGGGCAAACTGATGCGGCTAGAGCAGGATCTGGGCCGGGTCAAAATGGCTCTCGATGGCGCAACCCGCAGTCGCATTGTTGGCGGCGTTATACTGCTGATCGGCATGATGGCTCTCATTGGACGCTTTGTGATTAGCAGCCAGTTTGTTGCTGCCATTGCCGTCGTCGGTTTGTTCATTGGCGGCGCGGTGTTCATCAAGGCGCTGGTGAAAATCGGGGGGACGCGCCGCTCAATTGATACGATTACGGCCAAAGTCGCCAACGCGCGAGCGAAGCTTGATGAACTCAAAGCACAACCGTCTATTGGCGTTGTACCCAACGCGGAATAACGAGCTGCATCACACTGACTATTGACGGCGACGAATCACCGAGCACGGCATCAGCCCGACCCTGCTGCTGGGCAGTCTGCCCGTCAGCGTATCGAACGAGAAAGACCAAGTAAGCCGGCATGTCTGAGCCTCAGCGTTTGCGCTATTGCGCAAGCAGGGCGTCCATCAGAGGCATACGGCGGGCTAACAGCGTGTTAGGTGGACCTCATAGACACAGGAGAAAACGATGAAAAACCAAGTGGGTTTATGGATTGACCATAGAAAGGCCGTTATCGTGACGGTCACGGATGAAGGGGAAGAAACAAGACTCATCGAATCCGACATGGAGAAACATGTCCGATTTGCCAGTGGTTCATCAGAGGACGGCTCGGCAGAGAGCACGCGAGACAGGCAATTTGCGAGCCATCTCGACGGATACTATGACAAGGTCATTGCGTCCATCCGTGATGCGGAATCCATCCTGATCTTTGGCCCTGGCGAGGCAAAGGGCGAGCTCGAAAAACGTCTTGAGAATAAAGAACTCGGTGGGCGCATCGTTGGCATTGAAACGGTTGACAAGATGACGGATCGCCAGATTGCAGCCAGAGTTCGACAGCACTTTCCAGCTTAGAGTGTACTCATAATGGACGAGACTCTACATCGCGCGCATGGCAACGCGCCAACGCGGTCAGTCCGGCGGCACGAACGCGCCAGGCCGACCCGGTAACACCCATGATGGAGGGAAAAAGATGGACACGAGTATCAGCACACGGCTTTGGGATCGGGGCAAGGTGTATAAGGATGATGAGCGTATCGCTGACGTCGTGTATGCTCTACAAGTCGTGCAAGGGACCGTTGGCGGCGTGGAGCAACAGGACATCACCGGCCAGGTCAGAGTGGTTGAAGGCAAACGAAATCTGGTCAATGAGGGCACTCTGATATTGCAGCTTGGTGGTGGCCGTACATGGGAGTTCTTTGCTTCGCTCGATATGGGTTCGGGAGTGTACAACGTCACGGGTACAAGCGGAGCCGGTCTGGTGCCAAACTAGTGGTTTGTCAAGCTTCATTTTTCCTGTGACCAAGCTGGCAAGCCCGCGTAAATACTAGCTTTTCGGGCCGTGTGCACTAGTAAAATGATCCTTGACAGACCACTAGCCTCTGAGGGAAGGGGCGCATAGGCAGGCCAGCGGGATGGAACCTTTCGATGTGAATATTGTCGAAACATATCACGTCGCTCAAGCGGTTTTATGAGTGGGCACTGGCCGAGGGTCTGATTGACTCGACTCCTTTCGCGCAGTTCAATCTCGATCGCCCCATCCTCAGCCGCACTCTGATTCGGCGACAAGAAGACGTGCCAGCTAACGATCCACAGCAACGCGAGATGGTCCGGCTGCGCGCTTTGAATCGTCTGGCAGGTGAGCTTTACCGCTCAGTTGATGTGCAGGCCGCGCTGGACGCGGCACTGCATACTGTGGTCGAGGCTGCTCATTTGTTTTTTCTTTGTAAGCGGCGTAAAATAACCGGCGGAGAATCAAGATGAGCACAGTCACTCACACCAGCCGCCGCCCCTATTTCTTTTGGGACTATGACCTCAGCGAAGAACAAGTGCGCGACCTGGTGCGTAACGGCAGCCCAACCGAAAAAGCCTGGGTCATTGGGCGCATCCTCGAGCACGCCAAGTGGAGCGACATCTGGCGCTATCTTACCGTGGCCGACATTCGGGATAGCCTCCCACACATTCGCTTCCGTCGCCCGGAAGATCGGGACCTGTGGGCGTATGCTGTGGACCGGTGGACACGCCATGACTAACGAGTGGCTCACACCCCTGCAATCCGAGTTCCTTACACGCTTCTTCGCCACAGATACCAACCAAGACTTCTTTCTAACCGGAGGCACGGCTTTGGCTGCTTTTCATCTGCATCACCGTGTGAGTGTAGACCTGGATCTTTTCACACTGGATGATCTGGCACTGCGTGAGGGCGAAGTGCTGGTTCCCCAGTTGGCCACTGATCTGAAATGTCATGTCGCGCGGGCACGGCGCACGGAACATTATTGCGAATTCCTGCTTGAGCCGGGCGAGGGAGAAGCCCTGAAGGTTGATTTGGTGCGCGATGTCGGCCCGCAGTACG
>CAYGWJ010000133.1:0-2880 GCA_964353405.1 uncultured Anaerolineae bacterium | reverse complement strand
GCCGGCCAGGTATTCTTCGCCGGCCTGCTCCATGCGCGAGATGCCGACCAGCACGTCCAGGCTGCCGTCGTAGTGGGTCAGGTGTTGGCGCACGAGCTGCGGCGTCATCCGGTTGTTCTGCATGAGGAAATCGCGCGCCAGTGTGTAGATCGTGTAGCTGTGCTTGAGGTTGAGGTGCAGCGCGACGTGCCCGCCGTTCATGTTCGAGTCAATCAGGATGGTGGGACGATTGGCGACCACGCCGAGCAGGGTGGCAAGGTTGACGCCCAGCGTCGTCTTGCCCACACCGCCCTTGGGACTGTAGGACGCGACGATCTGGCGCTGGTAGCCGGTGGCGGCGATCATGGCCGCCGTCTGCGCGTCAATCTGCGGGATGTAGGTCGGCTTGGTGCGTTCCTCGTAGGCCTTCTGGATCAGGCTCGGCGCCATCGCGAGCAATTCCTCGACGGTCGCCTCGGTCGCAGGTGACAGCAGGTGCGCCGCCGCGCCCGCGCGCTGGAACGTGACAGCCCAGTCGCCCGCCGTCGGCACGAGTCCCACGGTGATGATGGGACGCTCAGGGTGCTGGAGCAGCCGGCTGACCACGCTCAGGTCAAAGTTGGCGACGTTGGGCGACAGAACGACGAGCGACACTTTGTATTCCTCGGCGTATTTGAAGACGGTCGCCCCGTCCTGCGTGAAGCACATGATGGAGAGTCCCCGCGACTCGTCCCCGATGGGCAACTTGTTGAGCAGCATGCCGACCTCGGTGATGGGCGCGGCGATCAGGACGCGAACAGAGTCCATGGGTCTATTCCTTTCTAGGATGAGAGCGGGTTCTTGTTGCGCGCGCGGATAAAGGCCATCACGCTGACGCCAATGACGGCCAGCACGATCACGCCGCAGGCCAGGAACGACAGGCCCGTCACCAGGCCGGACGGCGACGCGGCACCCGGCCCTGCAGCTCTCTGGGCGGTCGGGCTTGGAGCGGGTGTGACCGCTGGCGTCCTCGTAGAAGCCACTGTGGCGGCCGGCGCAGGCGGCGCGACAGTCGCTGGCCCACGGCTCATTGGTCTGGTCGCCGTAGGCGGAACAGGCGTCCTGACAATGGTGGTGCTCGTGATAGGGGCTGAGATTGGTGTTGCCGTTGCCTGGACGTATGCGCCCGCGTAGGTTTGCGCATTGGCCGTTGCGGTGGCCCAAGCGGCAGTGGCTTGGGCAAAGGCGTATGCGCCCGGCGCGACAGGTAATGGCGGCTCACCGTTCGCCACAGCTTCCAATCGCTTCTCCCGCTCGGACTTGAACCAGGCCACGAGGTCGTCCCACGTCATGCCGAAGGTCTCGACGCGCTGGTCCTTGGGCGCTTCGGGCGAGACGATGGCGATGGCGACCTTGCCGCCCGTGGCGACCGACCACTGCAAGAGTTCCTGCTGCACACGCGGGACGAGTAGCTCGAGCGCGTTGATCGCGCCGTCAATGTAGGGCGACTCGCCCTGCTGGCCGCTATAGGCCGGGTTGGGTTTCTGCTCGCGGCGGACGCGCACGACGGTCAGGTCATAGAACACGAGCTTGGCCAGCGGCAGGCCGACCTGCAAGTCAGGCGTGGCCACGACAGTTGGCCCGGCGTTGCGCGGCGTGATCGGCGTTGGGCCGTAGCCGGGCGGCGGAGCGGGCGTGGGCGCGTTGGATTGGGGCGGCTGGCCGACGCTGTAGATCAAGTCCACGCGGTCGCCTGCGCCGATGCCGGCTGAGACATTCTTCTCGTCGGCGGGCACGACCATCAGCACCTTGTCCGGGTCCTCTAGCCCTAACGCCGAGCGGCGCTCGGCAGCCGGGTTGCCCGCCTTGACCAGGCGGTTCTTGGTCAAGGGATCGCCGGGGTGCAACGGCTCGATGATGAGCGCGCCCCGGAACTGATCCATCTCGTTGGCCAGCACATACCCCGACGCCACGCGCGCCGAGATGCGCTGCGCGCTGGTCGCCAACATGCTGTCCGCAAGCGTCTCTCCCGGCAACACGTCCTGCACGACCACGAGCACCTGGTAGGGCGGCGGGTTGAACAGGTTGCCCAGCATCAGGTAGGCCAGGAACGCGCCCACGGTCAGAACCGCGCCGACGATGAAGGTCGCGCTGCGTAGAACCGAAAAACGTTTCATGGTCTCTCTCCTCTTTTCGTTCCGATTGCTATTCCAATGGTTTGCTTCGACACGCGCCTGGCGTGTTAGGACTTGGTTCCGTGCCGGGTTCGCTTGCGGCCGGACAGTTCCCTGATGCGCTCCTGCAAATGGGCCAGGATCGCCATGACGGCGTGCTCCTCGTTGCCGCTCAAATCATGGCTGCCCTCGACCAGGTCAAGCCCGGCCTCGATGCCGGCGAGCGCCTTTCCAATCCGGGTCGCCCGCACGCTCTGGGCCATCGCGACCGCCGAGGGCGAGGGCAGGTTGGGGTCAAAGCTCATCAGCAGCGCTGCGTTGCGCGTGTCCACCAGGTCGAGCCGCATCGCCTCGACCAGTTCCAGCAGCGCCTTGATGCGCTTGGTCGCGGCGGCTTTGCGCTGCGGCGCAGCGTCGGCCGGCGTCAAGAGGGCCTCCACGACCTGGACGTGCATCGGGCTGATGGCCCACGCCTTTGACTTGCCCGCAGGCACAGACTGTCGCTTGTGCCCACCCGCGACCTGGCGCGCCACGGCGCCGACCGAGGCGCTCGCGTCTTGCATGATGGTCTGTGCCGCCTCGCGTGACGCGGAGCCCGGTAGGCCCAGTTCGACGATCTGCCGGAGAAGCTCGGCCTGCTTGTCTGCGGTCACAGATGCCAGGGCGTCGATCTGAGCGGCCGACAGCCTGGCTTCAATCGCAACCGCCCGAATGTCGGGAGGAAGAGCCGACAGCCTCCGGTAACGCC
>CAYGWJ010000132.1:0-8021 GCA_964353405.1 uncultured Anaerolineae bacterium | reverse complement strand
CGATCGGCTACCTGTTTGCCCAGTTCGCCAAGAATATTGCGGCCAAGGTCGCCGTGACCGAGATTGACCCGTTCCGCATCAGCGTGGCGAAGGAATGCGGCCTCACGGTCTGGAATCCGAACGAAGACGACATCGAGGCTCGCATCACCGAGTTCACCCACGGGCGCAAGGCCGACATTGTCATCGAAGCGACCGGCAACGCGCTCGAGCAGGCGCTCCAGTGTGTGACGCCCGGTGGCAAGGTATTGCCCTTTGGCATGGATTCAAGCATCAAGGCGACCGTGGTGCCGAACGACATCACGCGCTGGGCGACCAAGATTCTGGGGCTGTACCTGGGCCAGAACACGATGGTGCCCTCGATCCGCATTTTCCAGGAAAAGCGCCTCAACATGGAGCCGTTCTTTACCAAGGTCATCCCGCTGACGGAAGGCCTCAGCGCGTTCGAGAGCCTGGGCCTCGACGTCAAGACCTTGACGCATCATCCCAAGAGCGCGATGAAGATCGTGATGAAGACATAACCTCAACCCGCTCCCTCCCCCGTCCATTCTGGACAGGGGAGGGAGTGCGGCAAATGTGAAAGACAAGGTCAATGCGCTACGGAGCCTGTAGCTGGGTCTTTGGAGACCAGGCTCTGGAGACAACCGCCGCCTTTCTGGCCGAGGCCGGTTTTGACGGCGTAGAGCTATCGCACCTTTTGAACACAGCCGCCCAAGCGCTCGAGTTTGTGGAGGCCGTGGATCGTCTTTTTCTCTTCCACGCAGCCGACTCTAATCGCCAGGCGGTTGGGCGCGGCCATACAGACTTTCTGGCCTTGTTGCGGGCGCTGCGGTGTTCAGGGTATAATGGGGATGTGATCGTTGGAGGTGATTTTTGGTTACATCGCGCTACGCTGAGCTTGTAGAACCCGGCAAGTTTGCCATCAGAGAAGAAACGTTGGCCCCCACCGATGACCAACTCTTGATCCGCATCACCCATTGCGGTATTTGCCAATACGATGGAGTCTATTACAAGGGTATCGTTGGCAAGACACCCATGAGCATCGGCCACGAGCCGGTGGGGGTAGTCGAAGCGGTGGGGCGGAACGTACAAGGGTTCGAGCCTGGCGACCGGGTGACCGGCCTCTATGCTTACCTGCGCGCTTTTGCCACCTATGGCCTGGCCGAACCTCATCAATTGATAGAAGTGCCAGACCACGTTCCCTCAGAACAAGCCATTGGTGAGCCACTCAAATGTATTGGCACGATTCTCCGCGCTGCCCCGCCCGAGTTTGGCGATCACGTCCTGGTTATGGGCAGCGGTTTTATGGGCTTGCTGGTACTGGCGGGCCTGGTAGGTCGCGGGGTGGCCTCGCTGATTGCAGCAGATATTAGACAAGATCGCCTGGCGCTGGCCAAAGAATTCGGCGCAACCCACACGATTGACGCCAGCGACCCTGATTTCCTGGCTCAAGTGCAGGAAATTACCCACGGACACGGGACGGATGTCGTCTTTGAGTTGACGAGCAGCGCCGAACCGGTGGAACTGGCGGCCAAAACCCTGCGCCGAACCCGCGGCCGGTACGTGCTGGCAGGCTGGCACGGCCAGCCCGGCACCTATACCCTGCGCAACTGGACCACCCGTGGCGCGATCATTCTGACCGCCCATCCCTCTTTTTCATTGGATGAATTTGAGGACATGCGCCGGGCGATGGATGGATTAGCCCGGGGCGTCTTTCCGATGGGCCGCCTCGTCACCCATCGCTTTCCCCTGGACGAGATCCAAACTGCCTTTGAGATTGCAATGACCGGGGCAGACGGCTACATCAAAGGCGTGATCATGCCCTAGTCAGTCACGCCAGGCTTGTTATGGCCTTGTGGAGAATTTTGATGGATGCGATTGGCATTGGTCTTATTGGATATGGCATGATCGGCCGGGTTCACACCCTGGCTTACCGCGAGCTGCCCCTGCTTTACCCCAAACAACTTCCACCATTGCATCTGTCAATGATTTGTACCTCGCGGGCGGAATCGGCGCGGGCGGCGGCTGAAGAAGCCGGGTTCAATGACTGGGGAACGGAGGTTGCCACTCTGGTCCGGCGAGATGACGTCAACGTGGTTGACTGTTCTTCTCCCAACTATCTCCACTACCCTCAGGTCATGCAGGCCATTGCAGCCGGTAAGCACGTCTATTGTGAAAAACCTCTGGCCTTGAACGGGGCCGAGGCTCGCCAACTGGTTCAGGCAGCCCGGCAGGCCGGGGTCCAGGTGGGGATGACGTTCAATTATCGCTTTGTGCCGGCGGTACAGCGCGCTCGTCAATTGATCCAAGCGGGAATGTTGGGCCAGATATATACTTTTCGCACCGACTATTTGCACACCGGTTATCAGGATCCCAACCGACCCATGGGCTGGAAATTGCGCCGCGAACAAGCCGGGGGCGGTGCTCTGGTTGACCTGGGCTCTCACCTGGTTGACATGATTCGTTTCCTGCTGGGCGATTTTGAAGCGGTTCGGGCGGCGGCGCACACTTTTATTACCGAGCGGCCCGTAAGCCGAGGGTCCACTGAAAAAGAACCCGTCACCGTGGACGATGTCGCCTGGGTGCAAGCGCGCTTGCGCAATGGCGTGACGGGTACCCTTGAGGCTTCACGCTTTGCCACCGGCATGGTTGACGACCTGCGCTTTGAAATTCACGGCGAGCGCGGCGCGTGCAAGTTCAACCTGCTGGACCCCAACTGGCTCTACTGGTACGATGCCACCCGCACGAGTGAACCGCTGGGAGGAGAACGAGGGTGGACCCGTTTGGAGACCCTCCAGCATTATTCCGGCGCGGCTGTGCCCCCCGCGCGCGCAACCCTGGGCTGGGCGCGCACTCACGCCGAGAATCAGTATGCTTTCCTCCGGGCAATCGTCGAAGGACGCTGCCCGCAGCCGGACATCCAGGATGGATTGCAGGCGCAACTCGTTCTCGACGCAGCCTATGCTTCTATTGAAACCGGAGCCTGGGTGTCCGTCCCCAGGACACCCTTAAGGGGTGTGTCACCACGCTGCGCGTAGGTAAAGCTTAATGTCGAACCTGGTCGTCGGAATTGATATTGGAGGTACCAAAATTGCCGCCGGAGTGATTGACGCGCCATGTAATGGCGCGTCGGCCCGGGTGCTGGCCCGGTACATCTCCAGAGCCCACGCCGGGCAGCCTCCTGACGACGTTATCGCCGCTGCTGTGGAAGCCTTTCACGCGGTGCTGGCTCAGGCTGGCTTGCAGCCAGGCCAAGTAGCCGGCCTGGGTGTAGGTTTTGGAGGTCACGTCAACGGGGCTGCCGGCCTTATCTTGACCAGCAGCAATCTGCCGGCCTGGGATCATCACCCTCTGCGCGACCACCTGCAAGACCGTCTCGGCGTGCCCGTCATCCTGGAGAATGACTCGAACTGTGCTGCCTGGGGAGAGTACCGCTTTGGAGCCGGGCAGGGATCACGCTACTTGTGTTATGTGACCTTTAGCACGGGGTATGGCCTGGGAGTGGTCATTGATGGCAAGCTGTATGTCGGCGCCACCGGCACGGCGGGCGAGTTGGCTCACACCGTCATCCACCCCGACGGTCCGCTGTGCGCCTGCGGCAAATGCGGCTGCCTGATCTGTTACACTGCGGGGTTGGGCATTTCCCGGCTCGTGCGTGAGCGGCTCGACCTCGGCGAACAGACCCTGCTGCGCGAGTTGTGTGGCCCTTCACCCGCCCGCGTGACGGGGGAAATAGTCGTAGAGGCCGCTGATCGAGGCGACCGGGTGGCCCAGGAGGTATTGGCCATCGCCGGGCGCTACTTTGGCCTCGGCCTGTCCAGCGTGGTACAGATGTTTAACCCCGACCGGATTGTCATCGGTGGGGGGCTGGCCCATGTCAAGCGCTGGCTGATGCAGCCAGGTTTCGCCGCCCTGCGGGAAAATATTCATCCCGTGTTGCACGACTCGGCCGAGATCGTCTACTCCCAACTGTGGGAGGATGCCGGCATAATCGGCGCGGCGGCCCTGGTGTGGGAAATAAAGATGTAAAGCCTACCCTTGCAAAGGCACGTGCAACCCCTGGCAAGTCCGCACACCATGCACCTGGGAGTTCCCAGGTGTGTGGAAATCCCAGGTGCATGGGGCAACCCCTGGGAAGGCCCAGGGGCATCCTTTGCAGGGGCATTCACCCGTCATGGCAGTCGGGCAAAGGAGCCGTCATGAGTGAAGCGACAC
This sequence comes from uncultured Anaerolineae bacterium, assembly GCA_964353405.1. Taxonomy (GTDB): domain Bacteria; phylum Chloroflexota; class Anaerolineae; order Fen-1058; family Fen-1058; genus JBGLNJ01. The sequence goes on along the minus strand of CAYGWJ010000132.1, from coordinate 3,809 downwards.
CCGTAATCGAGGCGCGCGGCATCTGCAAATACTTTGGGGCCGTCACCGCACTGGAAGAAGTCAACCTCAGGCTCATGAAGGGCGAAGTGCTGGGGGTCGTGGGCGATAACGGCGCCGGCAAGAGCACACTGATGAAAGTGCTCGCGGGCCTGTATCCGCCCAACAAAGGCGAACTGCTGATTCAGGGACAGCCGACGCATCTCCACAGTCCCCGCGATGCGCGCGACCGTGGCATCGAGATGGTCTATCAGGACCTCGCGCTGGCGGGCAACATGCGGATTGACGAGAACATTTTTCTGGGCCGCGAACACACACGCAAGATGCTCGGGTTCATCCCGTTGGTTGATCACAAAGCGAATGCGGTGCGCGCGCAGGGCCACCTGGACAAGCTCAGGATTCAGGTCAAGAGCGTGAACCAGCGAGTGGAAGAGCTATCGGGCGGACAGCGCCAGGCTGTCGCTATCGCGCGCGCCACCGCGTTCGATGCGCGGGTCGTCATCATGGACGAGCCGACGGCGGCGCTGGCCATCAAAGAGGTCAAAAAAGTGCTCGACCTGATCAAGGACCTCAGGAACCACGGCATCGGCGTCATCCTGATCAGCCATCGTCTGGACGATGTTTTCTATGTCAGCGACCGGATCATGGTGCTGTTCCACGGTCGCAACTTTGCCGAGGCCCCCCTGAGCAAGACCGACCGCAACGAAGTGATCGGCTGGATCATGGGCAACAAGAGCCAAGAGAACGTGCCCGCAAGCATGGACCTGAGCTGATGCATGGCGCCTCACTCAAGATGGAGGACAATCCAATGACAACCACAACCACCCCGCTACCGGAAACCAGCCGCGAAGAGAGCCTGCGCGTCAAATTGATCCCGTTCGTTGACCGCTATGGCGTCTTGCTGCTGGTGCTGGCGATGGGAGCGGTATCGTACGTGCTCGAACCCAAGGTGTTTCTGTCGTGGGGCAACATTAGCAACATTTTCCGCCAGATTGCGTTCAACGCGATGCTGGCGCTCGGCGAGTTTCTTGTGATTGTGACGGCGGGCATTGACCTGTCCGTCGGCTCGGTGCTGGCGCTGGCGATGATGGCGACCGCCGTGCTGGGGCGGGATGGTTATCCGACGCCGGTCCTGCTGGTGACGCCCTTTGTCGTCGGCCTGGCCTGCGGCATCGTCAACGGGCTAGGCCTGACCAAGCTCAGGCTGCCGCACCCGTTCATCATGACGCTGGGCATGCTCAACATTGCGCGAGGCGTGACGAACCTGATTTCGGGCGGCGTGCCGATCAGCGGCCTGTCCGCGCCGGTCCGCTGGATGGGCGCGGATAATATCATCATCAACAACGTGGAAATTCCGGTCAGTCTGGTGGTGATTCTGGTGTCATACGCGCTGGTCGGATTCTTTTTGCATTACACGCGCACCGGCCGGCATATCTATGCCATCGGCGGCAATCCGCAGGCCGCGCGCGTGAGCGGCATCAACGTAGATCGCACCCTTGTGCTGGTATACGGCTTGTGCGGAATGCTGGCCGGTTTCTCCGGGCTGCTGCTGGCCGGGCGCACCGGCTCGGGTTTTCCCAACGCCGGTCAGGGCCAGGAACTGGACGCGATCTCGGCCGTCATTATCGGCGGCGCGAGCTTTTTCGGCGGGCGTGGCTCGGTGCTGGGCGTGTTCGCCGGCGCGCTGATAATCGGCCTGCTGCGCAACATCTTGAACCTGCAAAATGTCCAGGTCTTTTGGCAGCAGGTGCTCATCGGCGTGGTGATCATCGGTGTGGTGTATTTCGATGTGCTGCGCCGCCGCGCCGGTTCATCGAACGCCTAGCAGCTTGTCGGAGAGGCGTTTCGGAGTCTAGGCTTTAGCCGGTTTTGGCCGAAAATCGCCGCGTGCTCACCGGCTGAAGCCTCGATTCCGGCCCGTCAGGGTTCTCTCCGACAAGCGCCTAGCCGCACCCTGGGCGACTGTGACACAGCCCGGTCAAAACGGCCTCGCGATGAAAGGAGGTGAGTATAAGAAGAAGAGGAATGTTCGCCTCGCGCACGTCTGCACCTGGCAAGTTGCCCCTGGGACTTTCCAGGGGTTGCGCGATAACGGGAGCTGCATCGCAGCTCGTATCTAATTCAGATGAAACTGTGAACTAGGAGGAACCATGAAGGCCTTTAGGCTTTTGAGCCTGCTCATCGTCGCAACCATCGTCCTGACTTCGTGCGGCGGCCCCGCAGCCACGCCGCAACCCACCTCTGCGCCTGCGCCAGCGGCAGCTCAACCGACTGCGCCGGCTGCGCCGGCAGTGAAACAAGCCAAGGACATCAAGATTCTGGTCAACATGAAGGGGCCCGGCGGCGGCAATCCGTTCTGGGCCGCCGTGGAAAAGGGCGCGGCCGACGCAGGCAAGGCGCTCGGCGTGCAGGTGACCGTGATGGCTCCGCCGACCGAGTCGGATGTCCCGTCCCAGATCGCGCAGATCGAAGACGCGCTGACCAAGGGCGTGGACGGCATCGCGCTTGCGCCGACTGATCCGGCCGCGCTCGCGCCGGTCGTGAAAAAGGCGCTGGATAAAGGCGTCAAGGCGGTGTTCATTGACACCAAGGGCCAGAATGAGCGCGTGGCCTTGATCGGCACGAACAATGAAGCCGGCGCCAAGCTGGCCGGTGATTACATGTGCAAGAACCTCAAGGCCGGCGACAAGGTCGCCATCTTGCAGGGCCTCATCACCCAGAGCACCGGCAAGGCGCGCGCCGACGGCTCCAAGGCCGGCCTCTCGGCCTGCGGCCTGAACATCGTCGCCGAAGTGCCGGCCGAATGGGACACGGCCAAAGGCCAGGCGGCGATGGAAGACATCCTGACCAAGAACCCCGACCTCAAGGGTGTGTTCGGCAGCAACGACAACATGGCGCTCGGCGCTGTGCAGGCCGTCAAGAACGCCAAGCTCACCGGCAAGATCATGATCGTCGGTTTTGATGCCAACCCGAACGCTGCCACGGCCATTCTCGCAGGCGATATGAACGCGAGTGTGGCGCAAGCCCCGTCGAACATGGGCAAGTTTGGCGTCGAGAATCTGCTCAAGCTTGTCCAGGGCCAGACCATCCCCGCCAACATTGACACCGGCACCGAACTCGTCACCAAAGACAACGCCGCCAAATACGCGCCCGCCGGAGCGGCTGCGCCAGCACCGGCAGTGAAACAGCCCAAGGACATCAAGATTCTGGTCAACATGAAGGGGCCCGGCGGCGGCAACCCGTTCTGGGCCGCCGTGGAAAAGGGCGCGACCGACGCCGGCAAGGCGCTCGGCGTGCAGGTGACCGTGATGGCTCCGCCGACCGAATCTGACGTGCCGTCCCAGATCGCGCAGATCGAAGACGCGCTGACCAAGGGCGTGGACGGCATCGCGCTCGCGCCGACCGATCCGGCCGCGCTCGCGCCGGTCGTGAAAAAGGCGCTGGACAAGGGCGTCAAGGTGGTGTTCGTTGACACCAAGGGCCAGAACGAGGGCGTGACCTTTATCGGCACGAACAACGAGGCCGGCGCCAAGCTGGCCGGTGATTACATGTGCAAGAACCTCAAGACCGGCGACAAGGTCGCCATCTTGCAGGGCCTCATCACGCAGAGCACCGGCAAGGCGCGCGCCGACGGCTCCAAGGCCGGCCTCTCGGCCTGCGGTCTGAACATTGTCGCGCAGACCCCGGCCGAATGGGACACGGCCAAGGCGCAGGCGGCGATGGAAGACATCCTGACCAAGAACCCCGACCTCAAGGGTGTGTTCGGCAGCAATGACAACATGGCGCTCGGCGCAGTCCAGGCCATCAAGAAC
>CAYGWJ010000131.1:0-7569 GCA_964353405.1 uncultured Anaerolineae bacterium | reverse complement strand
ATTCTTCACTCCGTTCAGAATGACAAAATCGAAGTTATTCTTTTACGCCGCCCAAGCGTCATCGCTCGAACCGGGACATGGCGCGCCGTGCCTTGTTGACACGCGCGACGCGGGGTATAATGGTTCTTGTACAGATATGCGGCCTGCGCCAGATCGAAGGAGAGGCTATGCCGGAACTGTTCACCGTTCTTCCGCCTGCGGATGCGCTCAAGGTCCTGCTGGATCACCTGCCGGGGGGCGTCCGGGCTGAAACGATCTCCACCGTTGATGCGCTCGACCGCGTGCTGGCCGAGCCGCTGTCCGCGCCTTTTTCGCTGCCGTCGTTCCCTCGCAGCACCATGGATGGCTATGCCGTCCGCGCCGCCGATACCTTTGGAGCCAGTGAGTCGCTGCCGGCCTACCTGTCTGTGATGGGCCAGGTACCGATGGGCCGTGCGCCGGATTTGACCGTCGGCCCGGTGCAGGCCGTGGTCATTTACACCGGGGGCATGTTGCCCGCCGGGGCCGATGCGGTGGTCATGGTCGAGCGCACGCAACAGCTCGACGACGCTAACATCGAGGTGTTGCGGGCGGTTGCGCCGGGCGAAAACATCATCAACGTCGGCGAGGATGTGAAGGAAGGCGAGGCGCTCTTGGGGCCGGGGCACACTATGCGCCCTCAAGACCTGGGCGGGCTTGAGGCGCTGGGCATCACCCAGGTGACGGTGTCCGCGCGACCTCGTGTGGCGATTGTCTCGACCGGCGATGAAATTGTGTCCCCCCATCAAGTGCCGGGACCGGGTCAGGTGCGGGATGTGAACACGTACACTGTGGCGGGACTGGTGATGCGTGCGGGCGGCATCCCGTTGCCACAGGGCCTGGTCGGGGATCGTTTCGAGGCTCTATTGGCTGCGGCGCAGGCTGGACTGGAGGCCGCCGATGTACTCGTCATTTCCGCCGGCTCGTCCGTCTCGACGCGCGATCTCACCGCCGGCGTGGTGAACCGATTGGGTCAGCCGGGCGTGCTGGTGCATGGCGTGTCGGTCAAGCCGGGCAAACCGACGATTCTGGGTGTGTGCGGCGGCAAACCTGTCTTTGGGTTACCGGGCAACCCGGTCAGCGCGATGGTCGTCGCCGGATTGTTCCTTGTGCCCGTGCTGCGGCGATTGCAGGGTGCAAACTCATTGAGATACAGCCGCACCGGGGCCAGGCTCACGCACAACATCGCTTCCGTGCCGGGGCGCGAGGATTACGTGCAGGTCAGGCTCATCGAGCGCGACGGACAGTTGTGGGCCGACCCGGTCTTTGGCAAGTCCAACCTGATCTACACATTGGTCAAGGCCGATGGGATGTTGCACGTGCCGCTCGATTCGAACGGCTTGCACGAAGGCGAATGGGTACAAGTAGAGTTGTTTTGACATCGCTGGAATCCTGACGAATGAACGGCCACAGCACGTATCACTGGAGCTGGCATGACTAGACGCAAAGTCTACCTGGAAGATATTCCTCTGGACGAAGCGTGGCGGCGTTTCATCACCGCGATGGAAAGCGCGGGCAAATGGGCCGCATTCCCTGGCCAAGCTGTGTCGCTTGACGAGGCGCTGGGCCGTGTGACGGCCAGCCCGGTGTGGGCGGCGCTTTCTTCGCCGGGCTATCACGCCAGCGCGATGGACGGTTATGCTGTCCGCTCGGCTGACACGCTCGGCGCGACCGAGACCGCGCCGGTTCAACTCGAGCTGGGCCGAGACGGGCAAGCGAAATACGTGGACACGGGCGATCCTTTGCCCGTCTGGGCCGATGCCGTCATCATGATCGAGCAGACACAGCCCATCGGCGACGAGGCCATCGAGATTCAGGCCAGCGTTGCGCCGTGGACGTCGGTCAGGCCGATGGGCGAGGATATGGTGGCCACCGAGCTGGTGCTGGGCGCCAACCACATCCTCACACCGGTTGACCTGGGCGCGATAGCGGGCTGCGGTCATGCCAGGGTCAAGGTGCGCGCCAGGCCGCGCGTGGCCATCATTCCCACGGGAACAGAGTTGGTGAATGTAGAGCAGGTCTCGACACGGGAGATGCAAGCCGGCGACATTATCGAATACAACTCGCTCGTGCTGGCTTCCCAGGTGCGGCAATGGGGCGGCGAGCCGACCCGCTTTCCCATTGTCCCCGACGATTACGAGCGTATCAAGGCGGCGGTGCTGGAGGCGGCCGCCACTCACGATTTGGTTCTGGTCAACGCGGGCTCATCCGCCGGCAGTGAGGATTTCACCGCGCGCATCGTGCAAGAGTTGGGGACGCTGCTCGTTCACGGCGTGGCGGTCCGTCCGGGGCATCCGGTGATTCTGGGAATTGTAGAACGAAAAGAAAAGAGAGAAGAGCGATCCGACAATCTGTCACTCCACACTCCCGCCCTTCGGGCGTCCACGCTGCACGTTCCTATCATCGGCGTGCCGGGTTACCCGGTCTCGTGTGCGTTGACGGGCGAGATTTTCGTCGAGCCGATTCTTTCGCATTGGCTTGGATTGCCTCCGCGTGACAAGCCCAGGCTGCAGGCGACGATCACACGCAAGCTGCTTTCGCCGATGGGCGAAGACGAGTGGGTGCGCGTGACCGTGGGGCAAGTCGGAGATCGAACCGTGACCGCGCCGCTTTCGCGAGGGGCGGGCGTCATCACGTCGCTCGTGCGCGCGGATGGCATCGTGCGCATCCCGCGCTTTTCGGAAGGCGTGGACGCCGGGCAAAATGTGACGGTAGAGCTTTACCGCGACCCGTCCGAAATCGCGCGCACCGTCGTTCACATCGGCAGTCACGATTTGTGCCTGGACTTACTCGCGCAATTCCTGGCGGATTCAGGTCGGCGTTTGACGAGCGCGAACGCGGGCAGCCTGGGCGGATTGGTGGCGCTGCGGCGCGGCGAGGCGCACCTGGCCGGGTCGCACTTGCTTGATCCGCAGACGGGCGACTATAACGTGTCCTATGTGAAGCAATATTTGCCCGATGTGCCGGTGGTGCTGGTGACGTTCGTTCACCGCGAGCAAGGCCTGATGGTGGCGCCGGGCAACCCCAAGGGGATCAAGGGCATTGCCGACCTGGCCCGGCCCGATGTGCGCTACGTCAATCGCCAGCGCGGCGCGGGCACGCGCATCTTGTTGGACTATCGCCTCAGTCAACTCGGCATCACGCCGGAACAGGTGCACGGCTATCGGCGCGAAGAATATACTCACCTGGCGGTGGCCGTGGCGGTTCAATCGGGCGTGGCCGACTGCGGACTGGGGATAGCCGCCGCTGCGCGCGCGCTCAAGCTGGATTTCATCCCGCTCGAGCAAGAACGCTACGAGCTGGTCATCCCGCGTGTTTACTACGAGGGCGACTTGCTGCGCCCGCTGCTCGACCTGATTCGTGGCAGCCCATTCCGCCGAGCCGTGTCCGAGCTGGCGGGCTATGATGCGACGCACATGGGCGAGTCAAGAGAACCGGACTAGAGGAGAAGATGGATTCTGAGCATCTAGAAAGTAAAAGCATCTGGGCGGTCAACCTGGGATTGGGGGCCAACATCTTTTTGGCGGTGATCAAGACCGTCATCGGTGTCGTGGGGCACAGCCCTGCTCTGCTGGCTGATGGCATCAACTCGACTTCAGATGTGGCTTACTATGTTGTCGTCCGGGTGTTTATGCGTCTGGCCCACAAGCCGGCTGACGACGAGCACCCCTATGGCCATCGCCAACTGGAAAGCATTGCGGCGTTGGTGGTGGGTGCGTTTGTTCTCACCACCGCCGTCACGATTTTCTGGGATGCGGCCAGCAAAGTGTATGACCTGCTCATTGGACAGGGCGACTCTGAGGGCGCTTCGCCGTGGGCATTGGGGGTCGCACTGCTAACGGTCGCCATCAAGGTGGCTCTGACCATCGTCACGCAGCGCATTGGCCGCCAGACCAGGAACCCGGCCGTGTTTGCGTTGGCTTATGATCACCGCAACGACATCTTTGCTGCGTCGGCGGCGAGCATCGGCATCTTTCTGGGCCGTATGGGATATCGCTGGGTTGACCCGCTGGCCGGGGCGCTGGTGGCGCTCGTGATCCTGCGCACGGGTATCGAGATAATGCGCGAGTCGTCCGACGATCTGATGGACACGGTGCCCGCTGGAGCGCTGCACAAGCGAATCGTCGAGCTGCTGGCGGTTATCCCGGGCGTAGAGCAGGTCGAAGAGACCCACGCGCACCGATTCGGTCCGTACCTGGTAATGAACGTCACGATTGGCATTGACGGCGGACAGACCGTTGCCAGAGGAGATGCGATTGCCACGCAGGTCGAGAGCACCCTTTGCGACGGAATCGAGTTCATGCGCCGGGTACATGTTCATTATCACCCTACACGCCGCGCGGTTCGCAAGCCACTCGCCGTCGGCGGTACACATTAAGGTGCAGCCATGCCCAACTTACCCGATCTAGCCAGCGGTTTCAAGACGTTACGCGAGATGGATCTCAATGCCATCCGCGAATTGGCCGAATCTCCAGTGCACGTGGCCGGCATCGGCGAAACCGGCGTGGGCAAGTCCACCCTCATCGGCCAATTACTCGCCGGCCCGCGCCAGGGCGAGCCGCCCGGCCTGCCGCCTGTGACCGAGCACCGGCTGGACGAGAACATTTCGCTTCAGCCCTACAGCGTGGTGCTGTTGATGCTGGACGCGACTGCGGCCGAGCATCCGCGTGAGCGGTCTTTTCTGGATAAGCTGGCAACGCACAAGCGACCTACCGTCGTCTGCTATAACAAATCCGACTTGGCGCAAAATCCGCAGGCCGTGCTCAACGAGGCGCTGCGCTGGCCGGGCGCCGAGGTCGCCGCTATCGCCGCGCCGGATCGTGACTCGCTCCTGCGTGGGCTGGTTCCGGCGCTGCTGCGCGCCGCTCGCGGGCGCGAGATTCTCCTGGCTCGCCGACTGCCGCTGCTGCGCGAGCCGGTGTGCCGCAAGCTGATTGACGACACGTCATTCATCAACGGCGCGTATAGCCTCACCACGGGCCTGGCCGAAATCAATCCCGTGCTCGACCTCCCGCTCAACTTGGCCGACATGGCCGTGCTGACCAAGAACCAGGCGTTGATGGCGTACAAGATTGCGCTGGCGATGGGCCTGCCTTCCGATTGGCGCGAGACGATCCCCAAGCTGGCGACGGTGGTGGGCAGCGCGTTCCTGTGGCGGCAGGTGGCGCGGCAACTGATCGGGCTGATTCCGGCCTATGGCATCATTCCCAAGGTGGGTGTTTCTTACGCAGGCACGTATGCGGTCGGCCAGGCGATTTATCAGTGGTGCGCCAATGGAGAAAAGCTGAAACCGGAGGCGCTCAAGGCCGTGTACGCCGAGGCGCTGGAGCGGGGCCGGCAGGCGGCCAAGACGCTGGTGGCCAGGCGCAACGTGGCGCAATTGGAAGCGCCCAAGCATCGCTTCCAGTTGCGCAAGCCGCCGGTGGTGTGTCCTGCATGCGGCAAGAAAGCGCCCAAAGGCGCCACGTTTTGCGCATATTGCGGCCAGTCATTGACTCTGGCGAGCGGTGACGACGATTCTAGTCCGACTGCGAAGGAAGAATGAACTGTAGTGTAGCTTCCAGGACGTCGGGGATGTTCATCTGAGCGGACGAGTGAGGCTTGTCATTCTCATCATGGCGATGATCGGGGAAAGTAGAAACATCGGGGTGATGCGGCGCATTGTCCCACCGGCTTACCAACTGTCCCTCTGTGGTCTGCAAGTGATACCTGTACTTGGGCCGCGTTAGAGATGGCTCGGTGACTATGTACTCTGCAACGTGCAGTTCATAGCCACCCATCAACGTAAGGATACCACTCACATAACACTCGTTGGCGTTAATCTCCTCGAATAGCACGTCTGAACGAATCACATGCGGCGCAGCGTGGATGGCGTTCTGAAGACGCAGGTAATAGTCACGCGCGTTCACACTTTGACCCCGGACAAAATGTGGTAGCGCCGTTCCCACAGATCAAGGCCGCGCTTGGCCGCGTACCAGTCAAAGTACTGCGCTTCGTCCCCCAACGCGCCGGATTCAAACTGCCGCATGAATTCGTCAGAAGACAGCCGGAATTTTTGTTCAAACGCCAGGCAGGCGTGTTCAAAGTACGCCCGCCGTGCGCTTGCCAGATCGGCCTCGCGGTGCAACGCACTGTTCAAGACATTGCGAACTTCGTCTAGTTGAATAATTGTTGAGAACTGGGTTCTCAGCGCAATTTCTTCCATTTTACTCTCCTTACATGGCGCACGATATGTAACCGTCGCCGATCACAAGCAGCGCCCATCGCCCCACAACCATAAACTGCCGCTAGTATATCACGTGTTCACGTTTCAGGTCAACACATGATTGGTTTTACGGGGGTTGTCACTCACTTGTTACACTTTCGCCTTGCGTGCTTTCTCAACCAACGCGGTCAACTCGGCATCAGGAATATTGGCGCGTGGCACTTCTGGCTCGGAAGCAGCTCGAATGGCCGCTGACGTAGCGGCAAAGCGGGCACCTCGTCCGTGCATCTCTATCGCCTCTCGCAGCAGCACCAGCCTGTAATCTCCCACGTGCCGGAATCCCAGTGCCGTATACGCCCTTTGCGCCGCCAGGTTACTCTCTCCCGTAAACAGGATTGCCTTCTCTACACCTTTTGCGCGCGCGTCCAACAGCGAAGCGGCCACGACGGCGCGGCCATATCCACGACGACGAAGTTCGGGAGGCGTCCATACGCCTCCAACTTGAACGGCTTCCTTGATGGCGGTATTGAAGGAACTGCACGCGACCGGCTCACCCCGGCTGGCCAGCACCCACGTACGCCCTTCCTTGAGCGAGCGCTCTACAGACTTGCGGCTGTCCTCCTCTAGTTGCTGATCTTGCTCTGCACCGAGCGCTTCAATGTCATAGGCGGTAGTCCACCGCGTCAGCAAGTCTACATCACGTGGCTCTGTCCGCCGACCCATCACCTGGCCTGAGCTCAGCTCGTCTGGCACCCTCAAATCCTTTAGAGCCTATCCGAAAACTGGAGTGCAGGCTTCAGCCTGCCTTTCCCCACGCGGACTAAAGTCCGCACTCCGGATGTTTTCGGATAAGTCCTAAGTCTATGGTGCGGCGCGGAGCGTGAGGGGAAGATGGATCTGATGCATGGCGGCCAGGAGGCTGAGTGTAGCAGTGTTGTTCCGCAGGCTCAAATCCCATCCAGCCGGTTGCACCGTCGCCGTGATGACGTGGAGGCCGGGCGAAGAAAGCACCAGCAAGCTTGTGACGGCAACCGAAGCCTGGGGAGCCAGCGCTTGCGCCGGGGCGTCGGGCATCGAATAGACCGTTCCGCTCACACCCGATGCTTGGAATGTGACCAGACTGGGGGGCGAGGTCAGGTTGCCCATGTTGCTCACCGTGGCGGTAACGATGGAGGTGATGGGCTTGGACCACACGAACGACGGCGGCACATCAACCGCGAGCGAGGTGAGGGCCAGGTCGGGCGCGAAATCTACTCGAAAAGATAATTGCTGGGCCGAGCGCCGCACCTGACTGATCACGCGCGCCGGGTCAATCTCTACGGTGAATGTGTACTGGGCGTAAGGCG
>CAYGWJ010000130.1:0-32274 GCA_964353405.1 uncultured Anaerolineae bacterium | reverse complement strand
ACTTGTCGGCATTGAGTTGACTCTCGTCGTTAGAATGTTGTCAACCCAATGATACCCGATTTGGCAATTAAGGATCGAAAGACCGCCGAGATTTTGTCACACCTGTGCCTCAAATGTTAGTTTTGCTTGGAGTCTGATACTACCCATCGGTTACGCGTCCTGTGACCTCGGCCAGCATCTGCAAAATGTCCTGTTCAATCGTCCTGATGTCCGCCTCAATGTCTTCCAATGCTCGCGGCGGCTTGTACTCGTAAAAGTAACGGTTGAAATTGATCTCGTACCCCACCTTGCCCACGCCGCCATCTTGAGCATCGCGTATCGCCGTGTTGACCCACGCATCAGGCACATGCGGCTTGACTTCACGCTCAAAAAACGCCGCCACGTCTTCCTTGAGCGGCACATTCTCCGTGTCGCGCAGTTCAGAGTCGGGTTCGGCATTGCCCTCGGCATCGCGGCAAATCTCGGCGGTCTCATCGCGTTCCGATAGCGCCGCAAGGATTGCCTTGCGCACCGGCGCGGCCGACTTGATTTCAGATGCCTTGACGGCCTTGTCCAAAGCCGCCTCAAATTCGGCGCGATCCTTGAACAACTCGCTCGGCAGCGTGCTCAGCATTGCCAGTATGCCTTCTTGCGCCTTGCGCCCTGCGACTTGTTCCTGCCTCTTGCTGCTTGCCTCTTTTTTCTTGCTTTCTGCCAGAGCCGCAAACGCGCGTTCGTCGCGCAATCGAGCGATGCGCTCTGGGCTGGCCTGGAAGTTCAGCCGCAGCGGTCGCTCGACCGTGATTTTGCGGTAGCCAAAATCGGTCGTATCGAAAATCTTGCCCTGCGGGCCGGCCTCGAACGCCTGAAAGGTTTCGGCGATCTGCCGGGCGTGGTCGGGCGAAATCTCGCGGCGCTTGTCGCCCAGGCTCTTGCGCATCTGCACCCAGAACTCGGTCGCGTTGATGAGCTGCACCTTGCCCTTGCGCCGTTCCTCTTTGCGGTTCGAGAGCACCCAGATGTAAGTGGCAATGCCGGTGTTGTAAAACAGTTGCTCCGGCAATGCCACAATCGCTTCCAGCCAGTCGTTTTCTAGAATCCAGCGGCGGATCTCGCTCTCGCCGCTGCCGGCATCGCCCGTAAAGAGCGGCGAGCCGTTCATGACGATGGCGACTCGACCGCCGCCTTTTGCGGGTTCCTGCATCCGGTTGAGCATGTGCTGCAAGAACAACAATTGCCCGTCGCTGATGCGCGGCAGGCCCGCGCCAAAGCGCCCGTTGTGCCCGCGCGTGGCCTCTTGTTCCACGGCGGCCTGATCCATCTTCCATTCCTTGCCATAGGGCGGATTGGCCAGCTGGTAATCAAAACGCATCTCGGCGTGCTGGTCGTTGGACAGTGTGCTGCCAAAGGCAATGTTTTCCGCTTCGCGGCCATTGGCGCTTTTCATATACAGGTCGGCCTTGCACACGGCGAACGTTTCGGGGTTCACTTCCTGACCGTACAGGTATACCTCGGCGCTTGGGTTGATCGCGTGGACTTGGTCCTTGCCCACCGTCACCATGCCGCCCGTGCCGCAGCAGGGATCGTTGAGCGTGACGACGATGCGCGGCTGGCGCAGCCGGTCAAGGTCGGGCGTCAACAACAGGCTGACCAGCAAGCGGATGACATCGCGCGGGGTAAAGTGCTCGCCAGGGTTCTCGTTGAGTGCCTCGTTGAACTTGCGGATGAGCTCCTCAAAGAGCGTGCCCATCTCAAGGTTGGAGACCACGTCGGGGTGCAGGTCAATGGACTTGCATCGCTCCATCACCAGAAAGAGCAAACCCGCCTCGTCGAGCTTGGCGATGGTGTTGGGAAACTCGAACTTTTCCAGCACTTTGCATGTTGTCGCTGAATCCCGCGATGTAGGCGCGCAGGTTGGCCGCCAGATTGGGCGCGTCGGCCAGCAGTCGCTCGAACGTAAAAGGCGATGTGTTGTAGAACGCATAACCGGACGCCTTGCACAATTGCGGCGCGAGGTTCGCCAGGCCCTTGGCCTTGAGTTTGGCATGAGTCGCCAGCACCTTGTCTTTGGTGGGTTCCAGCACGCAGTCAATCCGCCGCAGGACGGTGAACGGCAGAATCACGTCCTGGTATTTGCTGCGCTTGAACGTGTCGCGCAAAAGCTCGGCAATTGTCCAGAGGAAATTGGCGGTTTCGCTGAAATTCTTCATGAAAGCGCTCGACAAGATTGATAGAAAATGATGACGGCCTGTGCGGCCCGTGCGTTCCGGTGAATGCAAAAAGTATAGCGCAAACGGGCGATTGGTCAAACCGGGTAGCCGCGAGGAGCTGCCGGCGTGGATGCAAAAAAGCCGCCGCAAACAAAAAAGCGCAGGCGAATAGCCTGCGCCGTCAGTTCTGCGTGAATCCCCGAGACTTAGCGTACCAGCAGTACCGGGCACTGGGCGTGCTGCACGACCTTTTGACTGACACTGCCCAGGAGCAGCCCGGCCAGTCGTCCCAGACCGCGTGTGCCCATCACGATCAGGCCGCAGTGATGGACCTCGGCTTCTTCGAGGATGGCTTCAGCATCGGGGGCCTCGCGCAACTCGGTCGTGACATCTGTTACGCGGGCCTCGATATATTCTACTGCGCGCTGCAGGATCGCGTCACCTGCCTTGGCACGAGTCGCGATGATGGCCTCGATGTCGTCGCTGCCCATCATCCCTTCGGTAAAGATGGGAGGATAAGCATGAACCAGGCGCAAAGTCGCGCCGTATTTTTGCGCCAGGTCGCAAGCGACATCCAGCGCATGAAGTGCGTGATCGGAACCGTCCACCGGCACGAGAATGTTCTTGAACATGGCTGCCTCCTTTTGAGCGTGCGCATCCGATCTGCGCCTCGGCCTTGTGCTGAAGCAAGGCGCGTGAACTTGGCTATGAGCCTACAGGCGGCGGGCCATCGCCACAATGGAGTCTATCATGAACTGCTCGCTCACGTGGCCCGAGTTGTTGAACACGCAATCGTACAGGGTCGGGTCAAGCCAGTCCACGCTAAAGTATCGTCGCATGAAACCGGCTCGCATCTCGTCTGCGTGTGCCACACGCTGCTTGGCCGAGGCGCGGTCCAACACCTCGCGTTCCATCAAGCATTCCACTCGCGTCAGATAAGGCGCGACGATCTGGATACGCAGCGTCCCAGGGAACGAGCCCAGGATTACGTGACCGCCCCGGCCCATGATGACAGCGTTCCCAGTCTGGGCCAGCTCGGTGATGACTTGCGTCAACAGGTCGCGGTAGCTCACTTCGCCTATCGGCAAAGCGTAGCGGCTGCCTAATGCGCGCTGGCGAGCCTCGGCCGGTGATAAGCCTTCCTGTTTCATAAAGTGTTCTATCCCGTCTTTGGCTGCTGCCAGTTCACGCATGGACGCACTGGGCATCGTCGGGATAGCGGGTTGGACGCCCAGGACGTCCAAGAGGCTACGCACCACGCCGCGTTTTTCTTCCAATCCGGATAGCCGCCCCACCTCCGCTTCGTTGGTCAGCCCGATCGCGGCCGCGGCCTGGTGCAGTATCTCGCGGTCATAGTACCGCCAGCCCAACACCGCGGCGACCTGAGCGGCAATGTAACTGCCCCGGCTACCCACTTGTCTGGAGAAAGTAATGACTGCCATGGTTGTCCCCCTTTCCATAGGATCTCGAACCGGTCTCTGCTATTGTGATACTCCCAAAACGGCAGTTTGTCAATAAGCAAAAAAGTGCAGGTCATCCCCGCGCCAATGTCATTCGGGAGTGAGTTTTTGTTTCACAAGCCGCCGCACCGATTGCCAGTACCCGGTGATCAGGTCGCCGTACGGGTTGCTGTTCATCGGAAGTTCCATCCCCACTCCCACTTCCGGATAGACGCCGGACGCCAGGTCTCTTTTTGCGATCGGATTGGTCAGCACTTCCATCGAAACCCACTGCACACCCCCATCGCCGACCGTCGGATCTACGATATAGAGTGTTTTCCCGATCCTCGATGCGCCGAGGTCGCAGCCCTCACCTTTTGCGAATTCTCCAGCGCTGGACATCACGTCGCCAAGATTACGCACCAGCAACCCCAGCGGGTCGAAATCGTACTGAATCGTTTTAGAACTGGATTGTCCAACTAGAAAACTAGAGATTTGGAGCCAAAAGTCGCGGTCATGGCACCTTTGGTTCGCGCCGTCCAGGAGAGCACGAAAGACAATCACCTTGCGCACATTCCGTTCGAGCGATGGGTCATGGCGAGCGGTCAAGGCTTTGATATACTGAAGGGTCTGCGTGCCATTGAGCTGCTGTCTCCCTTTGCCAAAGCGTCCCTCGTCGAACAGCTTGCCATCCAGGTAAAAGGGCTGTACCTTGAAATCGGCCGGGTTGTCAATTTCGATGCCACTAAAGACGCCGTCTACCAGGTCGAGCAGCAGTGAATCCTTGAAAGCGATTTGAAAGTCAATGGACAGCCCGGTGGCATCCTCGACCGTCCTGCGCATCAGATCGAATCCGCCCACACCGAACGCCTGGTCAATCTTCATTGGCAAGGATGGCCGGCCACGCTGAGCGAGGAAGCGTTCAATTTCTGGCGCGCGTGTATCATGCGTCAGTGACGCCATGTCCGCCCGTCCTGTGCGCAGATCATACGAGAGAATCGTTAGCGACCCGATGATGACATCCACGGCGGCGGGCGGCTCGTGCGTTTCCCCATATCCAAAAAGCAAAAAGTTGATTCTGCCCTGGTTCAGTTTTTGATCTACACGGCGCGCGTATTCTGGATCAAGGCGAGCACGTTCACCTCGGCGGCGGTACGCCTCATTAGCAAATGGATTGATGAGCGTATTGACCAAAGTGACCGGGCCTGGCATCGCTGTGGGTCTGAGCGCCGGAGCGGCCGGTGGCATTGCGGCACGCGACGGTATCGGAGTGAGCGATAGGGTTGTGGTACGTGATGGTGTGGAGGTGACCGTCGGTGATAAAGATGACTGGGTCGAGCTCGCGACCGCCGTTGACTCGGGTGTCTGCGCAGTCGGCGTGGGTGTCTCTGTGCTCGTCGCGCGGAGCGCGGGGGGCGTCACCGCGCTCGTCGGCGCCAGGGGTGTGGAGACTGGCAGTTCTTTATCTCCAGGCAGATCGGATACGAATTGCGTAACGGGGCGATCGCTTGACCAGTAGGTCGTTGCTACCCTTGCCAGCGCCGCCAGGACCACGCAATCCAGCGCGATCAGTGCGACAATGATTACCCATCGGCGTCCGGTCACAACAAGCGTCCTTCCCAAGTTATTGATTTGTTATCACCCACACACTCGCCGTGCCGAACGATACACGGTCGCCGGGGCGCAGGGCCTCGGGCACATTCGGCGCCAGCCGCCGCTCATTGACGAACGTCCCGTTGCTGCTGCCCAGGTCGGTGACGGCACACTGCGCGCCATCCCACACCAGCTCGGCGTGGCGGCGTGAAATCTGCACGTCATCCAGGTGGATTTCATTTTCGGGCGAGCGACCGACATGGCTTGTGCCAGACCTCAAGACGATGCGCTGGCCTGTTGCGCCGACGAGCGCCAGCGCAGAAAGCTTGGGCGCTGGCACGGTCTGTGGCCATTGAGGTTGTACCGGCAACGGCGGCACAGGCGGCCGCTGCGGTGGAGCGACCATCGGCGCTGGTCGAGGCTTGGGCCGTGACCAGACAAGTAACAGCGCCAACCCGCCCAGACAGCCAACTGCCCCGCCACACATGAGCAAACCTAGGCAAGCCAGCACCACGACCGCCGAGCTGGCATTCGCGGGAGTCTCGGGTGGCTGTGACGGCGGCTCGACGACAGGCCGTGACGTGACGATGACCGGCGGCTGGGTCGGGCCGGGCTGCGGCTGCGCCTGAGCAGGCGGCGGCAGTTGAAGACGGCCATAACCAAAAGCCGGGTCGGGGCCGCTCGGCCCCATGTCCACCGCGTTTGACGCGAGAAACCCTGCCACGTCGGCCGGCTCGAGCTTGGGGTTGCGGCTCAAGACCAACGCCGCCGCGCCCGCCACGTGTGGCGCCGAAGCCGACGTGCCGGGGAACATCTCGCGCTTGTAAGACAGCGTCGTCACTCGATCTGGCGCGACGAGGTCGGGCTTGAGGCGATTGTCGTTCGTCGGACCTTGCGAGCTGAACGGCTCCAGGCGGTTATCACGCCAGGCGATCGCGCCCACCGTGAGCGAGCCGCGCGCGTCGGCGGGCGTGCCCAGGCTGTGATCGGCAGAAGTGTAGCCGAGTCGCCCGTTGTGCGCGTACAGGTCAAAGATTGCCGGTCGGGTGATCTTGTTGGCCACGATAACGATATAGTATGATTTCCGCGCCGGCTTGCTCATCCGGATCGCCTCGACCGGGATATCCTTGGGCTGACCTGTCTGCGCGTCATCGGACACAGCCACCAACTTGCCGGTGTCTTCGTAGAGGAGCACGTCATAGTCTTCTGTGGCGTCGCCGCCCCAGTCATTCCAGTTCAGAACAATGCGCGCGTCTTCCGGAGGCGGGTTAAACAACAGCGTCGTTTTGCCGTCAGGAAAGACGTGCTTGCCATCGCCGTTCTTGTCATTGAAGGTGAAGCGATAGTGCTCGGTGGCCGAGTTGCCGCTGGCGTTCACCCACAGGATGCCCCTGGCGGTCATCTCGTCCACCAACTGCGCCTGCGGGCCGCTGCCATCCATGGGCCCGAGCAAGCCGCTGGCCGAGTGGGAAATAATCTGCACGCCCTGCTCCGCCAGCCAATTCGCCGCAAGGCCCAGGCCGGTGAGGCTGCCGTTATAATACGCCAAGTAGAGTTCTGCGTCGGGCGCCATCGCGTGGATGATCTCGGCGCACGCCGCGCCGTGGACCTCATCAGCCTGGTCCACGTCTTGCCCGGACACAAACGACTTGACCGTGACCTGATCGGGCAAGGTCTTGCCGAGCAAGTTCTGGTAGCCGTCAAAGCCCAGATCGAGTACGCCGACCTTGACGCCCTTGCCGGTGATTCCGGCTTGATGCCAGGCGAGCGCGCCGGTCTGCGTCACGGCCTCACTGGGCAGGGCAGTCGCATCCGTTCGATTGGGCAGCGGCAATCTCAGCTTGACGACGTGCTGTATGCCCGTGAGCTGCGTGAACAGCTGGCCGGGGTCATCCGTTTGGGCAAACTGCTCGATGACCTGCATCGGCACAGCAATATCCACCTGATCCTTGTAGGCCGCTTCGATGAGGATGCCAAACTTGTCCAGCTCGGCCTTGACCGAAGGGAAACTATCGGGGCTGTCGAGCACAAGTGTGATGCGGACTTCGCGGTTCCTGCCGAGGATGCCGCGCTCGCGCGCCAGCGACTCTGCGGCCGGGAGCCCGCCCTGCTGATAAGCCAGCATGAATTCCTTGTAAGCCGAAGCCAGCGACGGGTCGCGCAGCAGCGACGCAATCTGCGGATAACGCTCGGCCAATTCCTCCAGCGAAGCCGGAGGCGTGAGAATCAGCGGCGGAGGCGAGCCACCTGCGATGGGCGTCGGCGTGGCGGGACGCGGCGCAGGCGACCGCGTCAGGTACCACAACGCGCCTCCCGCCGCCACCAGCACAACCGCACTCACGATGATGATCACTGTGAGAGTACGTCGAGTTCGCGGATTTTCGAGATTCACAACTTTCTCCTGTCGGGTATGCTGCGTAACAAGTGAGAATTCACATGCCGTCCGACTTTTGACTTGTGTGATTCCTACGGCCGCATGGTAAACCATACGTTATCCACGTAGGTGTAGGTGTTGTAATAGCCCTTATCGTTGAACCACCGCGCATCATACTCACGATTCCAGTTGGCAAAGTAAAGCGTGACGCGAGTGTTGGCAAATGAGGCCAGATCCACCTTCACGGAGCGCCAGCCCGAATCCCAGGCTGCGCCACCTTTATCTGCCGGCTGACCGCCAGCGCAAAAGACCAGCCCGCTGGCCGAAGGCGTGAGCGTCACATCGTGAGGATTGAGCACGCTGGTCCGGCAACCGGCAGACTCGCGGTCGGTATCGGCGATTTGATCGGGCGCTTTGCCCACAGAAAATTCAAATGTGTCAAAGTACTTGTTCTCGCCCGTACCATACACCGTGTCGAACGTATGCACGCGATAGGCGAGCATCAAATCGGTCGCGCCGAGGGGCACAGTCACGGTTTGAGACATGGCTGCATAGCCTACCGGGAGAGACTCGTTCTTGTCGTCCAGGGCCGGACTGCCCAAGAGTGCGCGGTGACTGCCCTCAAACAAAACAATACTTGACGGCAAGCCGCTGCCATGCCCGCGGAACGCCCCCTGGCCGTGGGTCCAGCCGTCCCAGCCATTCTCAAAATCTCCGTTGACGACCTGGGGATCTCGGCGCACCGAAGGCAGATAGATCATGGACGGCCAGTCTCGAACAAAGGTGAGCGTCACGACCTGATTCGGCGACAGGGTCGAGCCGGTGTAGTAGGCGGACAGAGTCAGCGCCACCGTCGCCGTAGAGCCATGCCCGCTGCTGAGCGGGTATGGAATGCTCACCGAAGGAATGGAGGTGGTCGGCGTGAACTCGCCCTGCGTGGTGACGCTAAAGGCCGGGCTGCTCCACAGGTAGCATGGCGAATCGGTCACACTGACGAGAGTCGAGACCGTGATCACGCCCGTCGAAGCAGAGCTGGCAAAATAGACTACACGGCTGCCGATTTCGCCGGGCTGCATATCGAAGACGCCCGGCGATGATCCCACGTCCGCCGTGACGTTGATGGCGCGAAACGAGCAATCGAGCGATAAGGCTGTCTCGTCGGCGCGTATGGGCAGAGTGTGCGCCCCGGCGAGCGCCACGACAAGGAGCAACATCGCCAACCCCGACCAGGCTGCCAACAGAGATACGCGCAGGTGTTTCACCAAAACCTCCCGGGGACTCTTTCCCGATCGGCCAGGCCAACATTGCCCCCGGCATTCATACCGTCTGATTCAAATTGCTAACGTGGCGGCACGGGCGGCTCATTACCGCCACCCTCGCTCTTCGGAACACACTGGCCTGCAAGGAAATCGGGCTTGTCCTGCGGGCAGACACACTCGACTCCGTTCCACACGCGGCCGCCCGTGCAGACAACCGTCGGAGTGGGTCGTGGGAGAACCGGCGCACGCGTGGCGGTGACTGCAGGCACAGTCGGCCTACGAGACAGCGTGGGGACGGGCGAGGGCGTCAGCGTGGGCTGAGGCGTCGGGATCAACGTCTGAGTCGGCTCTTGTATGACTGCTGTGGACAGCGGGGTGGGGACGATGACTGCAGTCACGGTGGGCAAGACCTGCAGCTCGACCGGCGTTGGCGTCGGACTGACCTGTCCGCCTCCGCCACGCAACGCGCCACTCAAAATCAACGCCGCGGCCGTCCCCCCCCCCAGCAAAACGCAGACGACCGCAATGCCGGCCACCACCCAGGTCAGGCCGAATCTGCCCTTTGTGACCTTCTCCAGCCACCCGAGCTTTGCTGTAAGCTCTGACCCTAATTGTCTGGTCTCGGCCTCCTTCGCTAAGAGTCTGGCTTGTTCTCTGGCGTCGCGTTGCTTGGCTTCTGCCGCATCTTTCGCATAAGCTTCCCGCTGTCGGCGTTCTGGTTCTAATCTTTCGGCTTCGGCATTCTCCGCAGCAAGCTTGGCCTGTTGTTTGGCTTCGCGCTGTGCTGCTTCTTCACTAACTTTGCGTTCAGCTTCTCTGGCAGCCTGTATGTGTGCTTCGCGCTTTCTGCGTTCTTGCTCTAGCCTTTCTGCTTCAACTTTTTCGGCGGCAAGTCGTACTTGCCGTTCAGGCCCATTCCTTGTTGCCTTCTCTTGCGCTTCGCGCTCCTGGCGTTCTCGCTCTATTCGTTCGGCCTCGGCTCTCTCTGCGGCGAGTTTGGCCTGTCGTTCGGCTTCATGCTGTGCAGCTTCCTCACGCGCTTTGCTTTCAGCTTCTTCTCTTGCTTTGCGTGCCGCAACTTCTTGAGCGACTTTCTCGCGCTCCCTGCGTTCTCGCTCTAATCGTTCGACTTTGGCTTTCTGCACAGCGAGTTCTGCTTGTTGTTCAGCCTCATCTTGTTTGCTACTTCTTGGCTGCCGGATACTAAAGAGAACGCCATCAGGGGATCGCATATAAAGCACCGGCGTTCCCCATTCCACTGTGTTGTTTACCGCCAGGCTAACGGCCTTGCGTGCCTCGGTGACGGCAGCATCCACAGGCATCTCATCGGCTAGTGCTTCGTAGAAGGCCCGAGCAAGCTCGATTGCAGCTCTGTCAGTGATCTCGTACTGCATCGCGAGCACGGCCGGAATGCCTCTCTGCACCAAAATGGAAGCGGTGCTTGAGAAAACATCGAGCTTGCCGCCTCTGGCTCCTTCACAAGCGTTGAGCAACACTAGCCGCAAGGAACGGTGGTCGGCCAGCAATCGGCCTAACTGAGTGGCCGTCAAATTGTGTGAGAGTCCCTGGTCATCCGCTAAGGTGATCAGACCCTCATCGGCGTTTGAATCGAACCCACCATGGCCAATGAAATGGAAAACATGCCAGGGGCCGTAGCGCATAGTTCGCTGCAAATCGCGCCAGGTCTGCCCGTCTAACCAAGTCAGTTCCACCATACCGAGCTGATGCAAATCTTTTGTGGCATTCTCTACACGTTGTTTCTCGCGCGTTACATCCAATTCGCAAAGGTTCCGGGGGTTCGCAACCATCCCCAAGATGCGCAGCGGCGGTGCTACTGTCAGAGGCATGATGGGTTGAGGTAATTCGAGATAGCGGACAACTGGCGTGTTACGAGAGAGGCACAAATATTCGGCTTGGCGGGAGTCGAATAGAAACTCCCACGGCAATGCAGCCAACTCGGGCGACTCGATACGGAGCTTGAGGCGTAATCCCTTGCCCTGCTGGGTCGCCTCACGTTGACTAACATCATAGCGGCTGCGAACGTCGCCCACAAAAAGCGCATTGAACAGATCTCGACCAAAGTTTTGCACTGTTCGTTCTTCTAGCGAGGGTATTATGCGGCGTTGCTCGCCGGAACGAAGGAGCGCAATTTGCAGCTTGTCAAGGCGGCTTTCCAGCGCTAGCTCATCGAAGGGAAAGTGCATCGTTTCGCGCGCCTCGCCAGCCGGAGAGCGGATAACCGCGATGGGGTATTCACGACCACCGCCCGGAGCAATCTCAAGTTCAAAGTCTAGATAGCTTTGTCCTGTGAGGTGAGGATCGCCGCCATTCTTCATTATTGGTCTCGCATTCCAGGCGTGTGAATGTCGTTGCGGATATCTGGCCTCTGCTCGGCTCCAACGACGGTAGGCGCATTCTGCCTTTTCAATGACCTGCCGCTGAAGGTTGTGTTGTCTGTAAAGCCTTGACCTCGCGATTGATGCGCTTGGCTATTTTGGCCTCTGCCGTTTCAAGGTCGTAACGAGCTTGTAGCCGTAGCCACATCGCCGCACTCGTGCCAAAGTAACGCGCCAACCTCAAGGCTGTGTCTGCGGTGACGGAACGCTGACCACGCACAATTTGACTAATCCGCAAAGCGGGCACGCCAATATCCTTGGCCACACGATATTGACTCAAGCCAAGTGGCTTCATGGAATCTTCGAGCAACACTTCGCCAGGATGAACCGGAGGAAGTCTGTCCATGGCCTACCTCTTATTTGTGATAATCCACAATCTCGACGTCTCTCGCCTTACCCTTTTCACACTTGAAGCAGACTCGATATTGGTTGTTGATGCGGATACTATATTGACCCTCGCGGCCGCCCGTGCAGGCAACCGTCGGAGTGGGTCGTGGGAGGACCGCGCACGCGTGGCGGTGACTGCCGGCGCAGTTGGCGTACGAGGCTGCGTGGGGATGGGCGTTGACGTCGGCGTGTGCTGAGGCGTCGGGATCAATGTTTGAGTGGGCGTAATGGGTACCACCGATTTTGCCGTCGGGATGATTGCAGGAACAGTCACCAGCATCGGCGTCACCGTGGGAAAAATCTGCGGCGAGGCGAGTGGCGTGGTCGTCGGCGTGGGGGTGGTCCGCCCGCTCCTGCCGAGCAGCGCGCCACTCATCATCAACGCCGCCACGGCCACACCGCCCACCAGGGCGAGGACCATCACAAACCCTACTCCCATCCAGACCAGACTGATTTGCCTCGGCCGGTGCCGAGGTAAAAGCTTCTCGGCGGGAGCATCCGCCTCAGACATCGAGTCGCGGGCTGCCGGGGCAGCCGGCGCGGTTACAGCCTGCGTGGGCGGAGGTGGCCCAATGCGCAGCACAATCGTGCTGATGTTGTCCGTCCCGCCATCCTCGTTGGCCATTTCGATCAACCGATGAACTGCCGGCTGAGGAGGCAATTGAATGACCGTGTCGTGGATGCGCTCGTCGAGCACATGACCGGTCAGACCGTCGGTGCACAGGACGAGGATATCGCCGTCCGACAGATCACCCTCGAACGTGTCCACCTGAATCGCAGCCTGCGAACCCAGCGCGCGCGTGATGACATTACGCTGAGGATGTACCCGCGCCTGCTCCTTGGTCAACAGGCCGGCGCGGATTTGCTCCCCCACGAACGAGTGATCCTGCGTGATTTGAGAGATTCCGTTCTGGTGCACCACATAGGCCCGGCTGTCACCCACGCTGGCAATATACGCCTTGCGCCCGACAAGCGCCGCCACCACGACGGTGGTGCCCATCCCGGCATGCGCGCGGTCGCTGCGCGCCGAGCGGTACACGGCGTCGTTGGCCGACTGCACCGCCTTGCGCAGACGCGCCGTCGGATCCTCCGAGGGATCGGCATAGTATTCGCGCTTGACCGTCTCTGCCGCCAAACGGCTGGCGACTTCGCCGGCCTGGTAGCCGCCCATGCCGTCCGCCACGATGAACAGTCGGCCTTTGCGCCGGGCGTCGGAATCGGCTGGATCTTGCACCTCGACCCAGTCCTCGTTGTGGTCGCGGACCTTGCCTACGTCAGTGCCATACGAAAATGAGATTGGCAAATCCTCGGACATACGTCTCCTCTCGATTTCGGCCTGTCACGGGATGGGGGAAAGAAGGCTTGCCATGACTTGCCGATTCATCCAGCGGATCCGTCAGGCGAGCGCAATGTCGAGAACCGCGCTGTGAGCGGCGCCGTCTCGTCAGCAGCCGCAGCAGGCCGCGCGGAACACACGGCCACGCGAAATTCGACGCTGGGCCCAAAACGCACCACGTCACCCGCCTGTAAACGGCGTGGCTGGCCCGGCCAGATGCGCTGGCTATTGACGAACGTGCCGTTGGTGCTTTGCAGGTCCACCAGGTTCCAGTGTGTCCCGTCGAAACGTATCTCGGCGTGATGGCGACTCACCTGGGCGGTAGCGGCAATCAGCTCGTTATCGGGATCGCGTCCCACGCGCGTTGTGCCGCGATAGAGCCGGAACACCTGGCCCAGGCTATCCGACAGCTCCATCTCTTCGCCGCACAACGACTGGTAAAACGCGGCGGCCAACTCACCCGCCGTGCGAAAGCGGTCCGCCGGGGACTTGGCAAGCGCCTGCATGACCACGCGGTCAACAGAGGGCGAGAGATTGGGCGCCACCAGGCTCAGGCGCGGCGGCGGCTCGACCATCACTTTGCGCATGAGCGAGTAAGGCGTGTCTGCACTAAACGGCGTCCGCCCGGTCAGTGATTCATACACGACCACGCCCAGGCTGTAAACGTCCGAGCGCCAGTCAACATCGTCGCCGCTCAACTGCTCCGGCGGCATATAGTCCAGCGTGCCGAGCGCCGAGCCGGCTTCCGTCAGGCGACTGGCGCGCATGGCGTGCACCAGCCCAAAGTCAGTCAACGTCACGTGGTCGCCTGCGCCCAGAATGATGTTGCCTGGCTTGACGTCGCGGTGAACCAGCCCTTGCTGGTGGGCATAGTCCAGCGCGCTGGCGAGCTGGGCCGTGATGGGCGCCACGCGCGCCGGAGACAGCGCGCCTGTGGCGTGAATCTCTTCGCGCAGCGTGCGCCCCTCCAAGAGCTCCATCACCATAAAGTGAAAGCCGTCCGCGCTGCTCACGTCATAGATGATGACGATGTTGGGATGTTTGAGATTCGCGGCAGTCGAAGCCTCGCGCTCAAAGCGGCGCATGACGTTTTCTTCGGAGGCCAGGCGCGGCGACAGCACCTTGAGCGCCACATGGCGTTGAAGGCCGGGGTCAAAGGCCTTGTAGACTATTGCCATGCCGCCGCGCCCGATTTCGCCCACGATTTGATACTTGCCTAATTTCCTACCGATCTGTGGCTCCGACATGGCCATTACACCTTTCTCACTGAGTAATCATCCCAAGGCGTAGGGGGCGAACACGCCGGTTCGCCCCGACGATTTCTGCGCAGACTCTATGGGGAGTCAAGGCTTGAGCCGGATCCGGCTTGAAGCCTCGACTCCGAGTTGGTGTGGCTTGCCATTCAGCCGTGGCCCTACCAAGAGTGCAATCTGCCCTTTTCGAGTAACTATTTGACAGCCGACACCGTATGCGAACCGCTGGTGGCGTCCGAGAATTCCACCGTAATCGGCCCCGTCGGCTCCATGTTGATGACAGTCGGCTGCGTAGAGTTCTTCCACGTGGCGGTCCAGTTCCACGGCCCGGCAGTGATGGTCACACTACAGACGCCAGGTATATTGACAGGAAAGCTACTCAACCCATCGGTGCCATGCGCAGAAGTGGACGAATCGAATGTTCCGCTGGCGTAGAACGGCCCGGTGAACGAGAAAGAGTTGCCCGATATTGGCGCCGGGGTATTGCGAGTGATCTTGATGGTGCCGCCGCACTGTGACACGTCGATGTAGATCGCAAACTTGAGCACGTTAGCCCGGTCGGGGCTCACATAGAATTCGTCGCCCGAAGTACTCGACCAGAAACCCGGGGTGGGGCCAAGCGGTGGCGTCGGTGTTGGCGTTGGCGTTGGCTGTGGCGGCCCGGAGAGCGAGGTTACGGACATCATATACGGCTTGGAGCTGCTCGGCGCAGAGCCAGCGTAGACAAGGACAAAGTAAGTTTTGTTGAGATTCAACCCACGGCAATCCTCAGACTTGTCCAGCCCCTCCCTACCAATCCAGCAGGCAGGCTGCTGACCGGTGTAGGGATATTCGTAAATCGCCGAATCCCAGAGGTTGCCTTCCGGTGGCAGGTTGAACAGCCGCAGCTTGACGTCCGTCACCCCGGCCAGGTCCAACGTGTAATAGTCTTTATCGTCGGAAGGGCCAAAGGCACCGTTGCAGGTAGCCCCAACGGTCACGTTGCCTCGGTTGTCCCGGTTGTCTGGCTCGTAGGGTGTGCAGGTCGGGCCTGTCTGCGGAGGCGACTTGACCACGATAGGCAAATAGACTTTGGTCGGCCCGGTCGCATAGCAGAGCTGCACCTGGGCATCATCCAGCCAGATCCACTCGTACGGGGACTGCCGGTCACTCTCCATGTCGAAGATAAACATCACGCGCTGGCCAGATAGTGCAGCCAACACGGCACTATCTGTAATAACCGTCTGGCGATTGCTCCAGCCAGTGGGGCTCTCGCCAATGCTGTAATACCTGATCGGTTGATCCAGATAACCCTGGCTATCTACTGTCCACAGGTTGTAGAAGGCTTTATCACCAGAATTTGCATTGGTGTACAACCGGCTATAGTTGATTGTGATCGAAGTCAGCCCGCCTGGCGCCTGAAACGACTGTCCAAAGGCATCATAGTCGAGCGTACTGCTGATGATCACCGAATCGTTCCCTGGATCGTCAACCATGACCAGAGAATATGAGGGGGAATTGTAATATCCAGGCCGATCATCATAGTAAACATTTTGCGCCAGGATTACCCACGAGTCCACTGTGCCTGTCGTCGGCCCAGTCTTCAAGATGTCCATTTGCGGGTTTGCCAGCATCGTCATGCAGGCTTCCGAAGTTGATTGTGGACTCGATGACGTGCTTGTTCCCGTGTTAATCATTGGGAACCGGTTACCCGCCTCGCGCATTGCCTGGGCAAGGGTCAGCATCCGCCCAGCATGGATATCATCTTGAGTCTCTTGATCAACGGCCACTACTTCCCATTGCGCCCTTTCTGCAACGTCCGGCATAGCCAGCGACGACGGGAGCTGGCTCACCGTGGACTGAACCTCAACTGGCGCGGCCGGCGTGAACCTGGGCTGTGCCAGCGCCGACGACAGAGGCGTATTCGTCTGCAGCGCGTTCCATGCCAGGTTGACAGCCACCAAAGCAAAGAAAACGATAATGAGCGATGCGATCTTTTTCATTGCGTACCTCCGTTCGGAACATGTAGCTCGGTTCAAATGCTCTTTTCGCCTTTGCCGCCTATTGGTTCATTGCCACCTCCGTTCGGAACGAAAAAGTCACAGTGGCCGTCTCACCTATCTACAGGCGATGCACGCCAGGGAACACTGTCCATCCAGGTGTCACAATGCAGGATCATGGTGGCGGAGGCGGTAGCTTGCCCCCTCCACCGTCTCCCCCCTTCTCCTTCGGGATACATTGACTACCGGTCCAGTCGGGTTTGTCGGGCGGGCAGACACATTCGGCGCCGTTCCAGACCCGGCCACCCGTACAGGCCACTGTTGGCGTTGCCCGTATTGGCGGCGGTGTATTCGTTGGCAGAACCGGTCGCGGCGTTGACGTTGGCACGCTCGAAGGCGTCGAGGTCGGTGTCGTCACCAGCGTCGCCGTCGCCGGACTTGGTGGCATGGGGGTGGCTGTGGCCATGTTCCACACGAACTGCCGTGTGCTGCTGGGCTGGCTGCGCGCAGTTCCATCTTGCGCCATCATGGCCACACTCCACCGGCACTGGTAAGGCGCCACAAGCGACGCCCGCAGCGACGATGGAACCACATAGCTTGTTTCTTTGACGGTCGCCGTCTGAGGCGCTCCACAGTTCAGCGTCACGACATACGCGTCATCGGGCGACAAGCCAGAGACCGGCTCCCAAGCCAACGTGATGGCATCATTCGGTGATAATGTCGCGCCATCGGCAGGCTCTTTTAAATTGGGGGCAGTCAACAGCGTCACGCTGGTCGTCGGGCTGGCCGCAACGGTGGGCTGTGCCACTGCTGTGCCACGGGGCCTGAACACGCCCAACGCCGCAGCCGCCAAGACGCCTATTGCGCAGAGCACCACCAGAGCAGCCGCGCCCAGGCCCACCAGAACCACCGGCGAAGTTTTACCGGCTCGCTTCTGTTCGACCGGAGCGGGTGGAACAGGCACGTGGGTCGTGGGGGCCAACGGCGGTGGTGTTGTAGGCGCGGAAACAACCGTTGGCAGTATGGCGGCGGACGGCGGTGGTGTTGTAGGCGCGGAAATAACCGTTGGCAGTATGGTGGCGGACATCGGTGGGGGCGCTGGTAGTGTCGTCGTCGTGCGCACGGCCTGAGGCTCTAGTCCGGCCGGCATCTGACCCGTGATCGCCACCGACAAGTCGCGCGCCAACTCTCCGGCCGATTGGTAACGCCGATTCCGATCTTTGGCCATTGCCTTGAGCACGACCGCCTCAACTGACTTGGGCACCGTGGGGTTGATCTGGGAAACTGGGAGTGGCTCATAGGCTACGTGTGCCAACAGCACCGCGGCCGGGGTCGAACGGACGAACGGCGCCGTCCCCGTGAGCATCCGGTATAGAACGACGCCGAGCGAGTAGAGGTCGGTGCGATAGTCCACCTCTTCGCCCTGCGCCTGCTCCGGCGACATGTATTCGGGCGTGCCGACAATCATGCCGGTCTTGGTGAGCTTGCTATCTTGACCGGCGCGCACCAGGCCAAAGTCCATCAGCACCACGTGGTCGTTGCGGACCTCGTCCACGCTGATGTTGCTGGGCTTGATGTCGCGGTGAATCAGGCCTTGCGAGTGCGCGTGGTCAAGCGCACCGGCCACCTGGCGGATGATGTGCACGATGCGTGGCGGCGGCATCGGCGTTTGGGCCAGCACCAGGTCGAGCGTCTTGCCGGTGAGGTACTCCATCACGAAATAGTGCACCCCGTCTTGCTCGGACACGTCGTGGATGGTGATGATGTTCGGATGGTGCAGCATGGCCGCACCGCGTGCCTCACGCACGAACCGCTCGATAAAGTCCTGGTCAAAACTGAACTGGGGCGGCAGCACCTTGATGGCCACATAACGAGTCAGCGAGGGCTGATAAGCCTTGTACACCACAGCCATCCCGCCCCGGCCTATTTCCTGGACGATTTGATATTGCCCCAGGGTTGTACCGACTAGATTTTGCATACGGCCTCCTTGACACGCCGAGCGTTCAGTACGCAACATCGCACAGGCTGTGGAACGCAGCCCTTCCATCTCGAGCAGATGCCAGTGTTATCTCTGCACCTCAAAGAGCGTGGTTTCGGTTTGCGCCACCTGCGGCGGCAGGCTGTTCACCTGTCCGGCCCACGTTGCGTATAAAAATGCCATCGCACATTTTTCGAGAAATTGGCAGGCGATGAGCGCTGCCTTGAGGTCCTTGCCCACGATCAGTGCGCCATGATTGGCCAGCAGGCAGGCATTGCGGTTGGATAATGCTTTGACCGCGCCCCAGACCCATTCCTGGCTGCCCGGCAGGGCATACGGCGCAACCTCAATCTGGCCGCCCAAGTAAACCAACTGGTCTTCCAGGATCGGCGGGATGGGACGTCCCACCACCGCCGTCGCACTGCTCATCGGCGGGTGTGCATGGATCACTGCGCTCACGTCGGGCCGTGCGCGATAGACCGCCACGTGCAAAGATAACTCGGCGGATGGAGTACTTTTGCCCTCGACCGGCTTGCCCTCTTCGCCCACGATGACGATGTCGTGGGAAGCCAGCTCGTCAACGTAACGGCCCTGCGGCGTGATGGCCAGCAGCGCCCGTCCGGCTGCTTCACCCACACGCGCGCTGACGCTGCCGCTATCGCCAAAGGTCAGGCCCAGCGTCAGCATCGTCCGGGTCACGTTCACCACGTCGGTACGCATGATCTCGTAGCTCATGGGTTCACACCTTCCGCCGCCTCAGGCCGCATTATAGAGATTTGCGGAGGCCTTGCAGCCATGCGCGGGCCTGGGCGAGCCAATCTTTGAGAGGCGGGTCATTCGGGCTGAGACGAATCGGGACGTTCATCTGCACCGGCGCCTGCGTCTTGATGTGAAAAGTCTGATCTATGCGAATCGGCACGTTCACGTCCACCGGCACGGTCGTATTGATCGGCACGTTGACCACTTGCGTGCCCAGCAACGGCCCCAGGTTGATCGGCACACTGACGGTCGTGTTGACCGGGAAATTGCCCTTGAACGGAAAACTGAGGTCCTGCTTGAGCGGCACATCGGTTTCCAAGCTGACCGTCTGTGAGATGGGAAAGTCGAACGCAATGCTTTGCCCGGCCAGGTTGTCGAGCGAGCGCAAAGCGCTGGTGAGCGCCTCGGACACCTGGTTGCGAATCGCCAGCAGCCGAACCACCAGCACGGCATTGACGGCGAGCGAGGCAAGCGCCACCAACCCCACCAGCACCGTTGCCAGCCACAACACCTGGATGGAACGCTCCAGCCGCGCCAGTGACGGCGTTCTGCAAGTTTGTGGCGCAGCGCTCTGTGTTGTTACAGGTATCGGTTGTGTGTCATCCGATTTGAGTACCTTATTGGACATAGACATCCTCCCGATACTGTTTCTGATCGCTCATCACAACGACTCGCTCCATCGCGGCATATGAATTATAACTCTTAATGCGCGAGGGGAGAAATCGGCTGCCTTGAACACTCACCACTGCCCACTGCCCACTGACCACTGCTAGCAGCTTGTCGGAGAGGTAGCCTAGCCCCTTGCGGGCGTTGGACTTGCGACGGGCACAAGGCCCTAAACTACGGGTTCTCCGACAGGCTCCTAGAGCCAATACTGTTCAGTTAGCGCATTGGAGTCAAGGCTTCAGCCGGTGTTTGCCCGCCTAAAGGCTCGACTCCGGCCTTGTCTAAACAGTATTGCTGCTAGAGCGGGTTCCATTCAAAATAGCTGCGCGGCGTGGATTGGATTGTGTTCCCATTCGCATCCCGGACGTGGACGCGCCACTCGATTCGTCCTGCGCACGGCTTGGACTTGTTGCCCGCCGGAGCGGCGATGTCAGTCGTCCACTGGTGATCGGTGAGCGGCGGGCTGAACTGGTGGCCCGAGTTGCCATAGTCCGATTCCGTCATGCACGTGCCTTTCTTTTCAGCCAGGGCCGGGATGATCTCGACCAGGAATGTTTCTCCGGATTGCAGTGCGCCGCCTGACCACCTGAAGGTGATGTCGGAGGATTTGAAGAATGCGCCGTTGAGCGGATTGATGAGTATCACGCCGCGCGGCTCGTTCGCCACAGTGGGCGTCGGCCCGCTGGTGACCGCTGCGCCGGGCGTCGCGCTCGCAGCGGGGGCGTGGCTCACAGGCGTCGGTATACTGTCCGTCCTCCAAATAGAGATGTCGTCAACATAAATCGTCCCGCTGCCGATAAAAGTGTCGGGATAGTCGTCCAGCACGAGTGCGTAAAAACTGACAGGATAAGCCACCGTGCCGTTATCCGGCCCGCTGATGTGTGTCCACGGCCACGGCTGGCCGGGAGCGATATAGCCGGCCATTTGATTCCAGCCTGGGCCGCCCACTCGGCCCAACGGAACCTGCCAGACTTGCCCGCTGGCATCTTTGATCCACACATTGAGGAAATGGCCTGAGCCATCGCCATATGTCCATGCGCCGATAGCGTTGGGCTGACCGCTTAACGGCGCTTGATTGATGAACACGACAAAGTCATTGGCGCTGGTGGGAAAGCTGTAATCGAGCCGAGCCGAGGCAAGGCCCGAGTGCGCCTGGGCCGTGGATTGAGTGAGCGCGCCGTTCGGCTGGTCGCCGCGCCGCCAGTTCACCGGCGCTTCAAAGTCAAACAAGGCGCCCGGCCGCGTCGTCGGCGCCAGGCGTGTGGGGCTGGGCGTCAATGTCGCGGCTTGGGTAGGCGTGGCCGTCAGTTGAGCGAGAGTTGCCGTAGGTGCAGACGCAGGCGAGGACGCTTGCCCCTGGAAAGTCCCAGGGGTGCGCGTCGAGGTAGGGGGAGGCGTTGGCGTGGCAGTTGAAGGTAAGGGTAAAGTTGCCGTCGGCGCAAGCGTAGACGTGGGCAAGGCTGCCACCTGGCGCGTGGGCATGGCCGTCGTCGTCTGGAAGGCTGGGCGCAATCCTCCTCTCCCTCGCAAGACGCCGATCGCTATCACCATGGTTACCATCACTGCAATCAACGCCAAAGCTCCCAACCCGGCAAAAATCGGCCAGAGCGGACGGGGAGACGGGGCAGGCTTGGAGGGCGCAGCCATAGTCTTGGGGAGAGGCGGAACAGGCATCGCCACCGTTGGGCCGCCCGGCGCGGGACGCTGTCCCGCAACCGCCTGCGAAAAGGCTTGCGCCATCTCTGGCACATGGTTAAAGCGCTCCTGCGGATTCTTGGCGAGCGCGCGCAGCACCACCGCTTCAGCTTCAGGGGTGACGAACGCCGTCAGTTTGGAGGGCGGTGTGGGTTGCTTGTTCACCTGCGCGTACATGACGGCACTGGGCGTGTCCGCTGTAAAAGGCGCCTGCCCGGTGAGCATCTGATAGAGCACCACGCCCAGCGAGTACAGGTCCGAGCGCTGATCTACAGGTCGCCCGTCAATCTGTTCCGGCGACATGTATTCCGGCGTGCCGACCATCATACCCGTGCGCGTGACACCCGCGCCGGACATGGCCTTGACGATGCCAAAGTCCACCAGCGTCACGTGGTCATCCTGGCCGATGAAAATGTTGGCCGGTTTGATGTCACGGTGAACCAGGCCGCGCCGATGTGCAAAGTCCAGCGCCGAGGCGATCTGATCGAGAAGCCGAGCGATCCGTGCAAGTGGCAGTCCACCCGTGCGTCGAAGGACATCAGACAGCGTCTGGCCCTCCAGAAATTCCATCGCCATGTAGTGAGTGTTGCCTTCCTGGCCCACATCGTGAATGACAAGAATGTTCGGGTGGCGCAGTGCGGCGGCGGCCAGCGCCTCTTGCCGAAAGCGCACCACGAACTCTTCGTCCGCGGCCAGATAATCCGGTAACACCTTGAGCGCCACATAGCGCCGCAGCGATGGCTGGTAGGCTTTGTACACCGTCGCCATGCCGCCCCGGCCGGCCAGCTCGACGATCTGGTATTGGCCCAGTGTTTTTCCTATAAGACTGTCTGGCATGGACACCCCGCAAGTCGCATATTCTTTATCGCGTGTAGCGGATGGCTGATCGCTTCGCCACTATCCACTCATCACTATTTTGTTCCCCAACTCGCCGCAGCCTGTTGCGCATCGAGCACCGTGACACGGCTAAAGGCCGCCGCCGCTGAATCGTTGTCGCCGGTCCCGGCAAAGATGCCCACACTGCCGGACGAAACGGAATCGTCCGTGACGGTGTTGACAAGACTGCCGTTGATGTAGAGTTGAATCTCCTGGCCGCGCGCCAGCACGCGCAAGACGTTCTTGACCTGGCCCGGCTTTGTCGCTTGCGAAGAGGTGGCGCTCACCGGGTCGGTATCAGCCCACTCGCCCTCTATCTTTTTCTGCAAGTAGTATTTGCCGTTCGTGGTCACGCCAAAGATATAGTAGCTGCGCGCGTCAGAAGACCCGCTCACTCGGAAGACGATGCCGTATTCGGTATAGGCACTCGTCGTGGGTTGGGCCTCGATCTCGACGCCGAAATCGTCATAGTCGCCATCGGGCCAATTCAGGCCGAGCCAGTTCTTTTTCTTGATGATGATCGTCACCTTGCCCGCCGACCAGGTCGTGTCCACATTCTCACCTGGCTCGAACACCCAGCCCTTATCCGCCGAGGCTGGCTGAGATTGAAAGTCGTCCTCGAATAGTACTGAGGCAGCCGGCGTGGGCGGCGCTTCGGTAGCGAGCGGCGCTTTGGTGGCGAGCGTCACTTCTGTTGGAACCGGCGTCGGCCTGCCGCCGGACGAGCCGATCACGTACAAGATGACAAAACCGACCACACACACAAAGGCTACCGCACCCAGACCCAGTCCGCCCCACACAAGCCAGTTCACTCCCTGCCCCGACTTGCGCTGAGGCGGCATCGGCGGGGGCGTGGGAGTGCGTGGCACATCACCTGGCTGAGAAGCAGCCGGCGCATAGACGGGTGAAGGCGTTTGCCCCTGGAAAGTCCCAGGGGTGCGCGCCGGGCGCCCCGGAATGACCGTCGGCGGCGCGTAGGCCGAGGCCGGCGCGCCCGACGCGGCCTGAGCCAGCGCTCGCGCCAGTTCACCCGCCGTCGGGAAGCGCTCCTCGGGCCGCTTGGCGAGCGAACGCATCACCACTGCTTCCACGGCCGGCGGGATGGCCGGATTGAGCAGAGTCGGCAGCTGCGGCGCTTTGGTCAGGTGGGCCAGCAAAACCGCCGTGGGCGTCTCGGCCTGGAATGGGACGCGCCCGGTCAGCAATTGATACAGCATCACGCCGAGCGAGTAATTGTCCGCGCGTTGGTCAATCGGCCGGCCCTCGGCCTGTTCCGGCGACATGTACTCTGGCGTGCCGACCATCGTCCCGGTGCGCGTCATCTGCGCGCCGCCTTGTAAGGCCTTGGCAATGCCAAAGTCCATCAGTGTCACGTGGTCATCTGCGCCGATAAAGGCATTCGAAGGTTTAATGTCCCGGTGCACCAGCCCGCGCTGGTGAGCAAAGTCGAGCGCCGAAGCAAGCTGGTTGATGACGTTGACAATGCGCGGCAAGGGCAGCGGCCCGCGCTGTGCGGCTATCGCCTGTGAAAGCGTGGCGCCTTCCAGGTACTCGGCGGCGATGAAATGCGTGCTGCCCTCCTGACCCACGTCGTAAATGACCATGATGTTGGGATGGCGCAGCGCCGCTGCCGCGCGCGCTTCCTGCTCAAAGCGCATTACAAACTGCTCGTCTTGCGCCAGATAGTCCGGCAGCACCTTGAGCGCTACGTAGCGGTTCAGCGACGGCTGGAACGCTTTGTAAACGACGGCCATCCCGCCTTTGCCGGCCACTTGTATGATCTGGTATTGCCCCAATGTTTTGCCGATAAGGTTATCCATTCACTCTCCTCAGATACACGACTCGCGCGCCGCGTGATACGTGAGAATGCCATCACGCAGCACTTGTCACGCAACCTGTATCAGACCACATCCTTCCGCTTCTGAAACACCATCAACAACACAAACACGACGGCCATGATGCCCGCCATCGCCGCCCAGCGTTCGACTAGCCCGCCTTGGAACGTGCGGCCATAGTTGTCCACGATGGCCTTGATCTTGCCCTCGGCAATGGCAATTGCCTTGCCGCGCGTCTTTTCCCACTCGGTGCGCTGGTCGCCATAGACGCGCATCTTGTCACGGTAATCGTCGGCCTGCTTCCCGCGCAGCTTGGCATACTCGATATCTTGAGCTTGGCGAGCGGCAGCATAGTCGCGCTGCTGCTTTTCCACCAGAGCGCGGTAGGTGTTCTGATCGCCCAACAGGCCCGGCGACGGAGGGGGCGTGGGCGAAGGCGGAGGCGTGAGCGTCGGATACGGCGTCGGCTCAAGCGGCTCGTCGGGCGCAGCCTCGTTCAACGCGCGGCGAATGTCGTCGTTGTACGATTCGGGATCGAGCAGGCCGGGGAAGCGGCACGTCTCGAACAGCCCCGCGCCCATGCACTGGCAGCCGAACTTGCGCTTCTGGTCTTCCGTCAGTCCATCACGCTCTTGCGCGGTGAAATCGCGCCAACAAGTGTCCTGGGCCACAGCGCGCCCCATGTCCGTCACATTGACCAGCGACTCGAATCCCCAGCGTGTGGACATGGCGACACTGATGGGTTCGCCGCCGGGGATGAGGTCGAGCGAAAGCAGCGCGCCAGAAAAGAGAAATTGCGGCACCAGCACGACGATGACGAGCAACAGCGCCGTGTTCTGATTCGGCGCAGCGGCCGAGATGAGCAGGCCCATCAGATAGCCGCCGAGGGTGCCGAGCACGAGCGTAAAAAAGAACGCGGCCACACCTGAACCGCTGAGCGGCGGATGGACCAAGATCAACTTGAAGATCAACAGCACCGCCGATTGATACAGCGATAGCAGCACGCCCAACCCAATCTTGGACAAGATGTACGGCGCGATCTTCAAGTTGACTGCGCGCTCGCGCTTGTAGATCTCGGACTCTTTGACAATCTCGCGCACCGACGAAAGCGAGCCGACGAGAACGGTGATGAGCGCCGCCATGAACAGCATGGTGATGGCCTTGCCCGCGTCGCCGTACTGCAAATCGAACAGCTTGCCCCCCCAGATGAAATCCATCAAACCGATGAGCGGCGCGAGCGCCAGCATCAAGACCAGGCTGGCCCTGTCTTGCGCCATAATCTGCAAATTGCGCGCGGACAGAATCATGAACTGGCGGAGTGCGCTTACCTGCTGGTGAGCTTGACTGACCTGGCGTTGCGCCACGGGTCCAAGCTCCCCTTGCAGGGGTTGACCGTCCGCCTGTCTGGCAGGGCGATGCTGCAATCGCGCGGCGACATTTTCGTGGAACTGGCGCGACTGGCGATAGCGGTCGTTCCAGTCCTTGGGCTGGCCGCGTGCCTCGTCGCTCAAGATGCGATAAATGTCGTCGAACTCGATGTCCTTGAACTGGCGTTCCTGCGCATCGCGATAGGGGTCAAAGTAAGGCAGCGCCTCTTCCGGCGGGCCATAATACGCCACATGACCGCCCCGCGCCAGAAAGATGACCTTGTCGCACATCATCACGTTCTTCGTCGCGTGCGTGATGAGCAGGATCGTCCGGCCCTGGTCGGCCAGCTTGCGCAAGAGCCTCATCATCTCGAACTCGGTGCCCGGGTCAAGGCCCGAGGTCGGCTCGTCGAGAAAGAACAAACGCGGCTCAGTGATCAACTCTACGCCGATGTTCACACGCTTGAGCTGACCACCGGAAAGTTTGCTGATGAGCAAATCCTTGCGCTCGGTCAGGTCGAGGTCGTGCAAGACTTGCGTGACGCGCCGGTGACGGTCGGCGGCAGACGTGTCCGCCGGCATCCGCAACTGCGCGCAAAAGTCGAGCGCCTTGTAGGCGGTCAGCTCCGCGTGGACAATGTCCTTTTGCGGCACGTAGCCCACGTCGTTGCGAAACAGGTCAAAGTTGCGATAGAGGTCAACATTGTTGACGTACACCGCGCCGTGCGTGGCGGGACGAAAACCATTGATGGCGTCCATCAGCGTGGACTTGCCGCTGCCGCTCATGCCGACGAGCGCGACAAATTCTTGCGGCAGAATCGAAAGCGAAATGTCTTGCAAGAGATTCTTGTCTTTGGCGACCCACTTGTTCAGCCGCACGATGTCCAGCCGCAGACCTTCTTCGCCGAATTGCTGGATGCCATCCTCGCGCAGCACCAGCTTCATCGAGCCGATGCGGATTTCGTCGCCTTCTTTCAGCCACGCCTCGCGCTCGATGCGCGCGCCGTTGACGAACACGCCATTGGAACTCTTGAGATCGCGGATGCGGTAGCGCGTCCCCATCCGCTCGATGAGCGCGTGATGGCGGCTCACTTGAGGATGATCGAGCACGATGCGGTTGTCCGACGCGCGGCCAATCGAGATGGATTCCATCCCTTTGAGGTTCAACTGGCCCGTCATCAGAGTGGCAGGCTGCGCCGGCTTGAGCTGAGCCGCAGGCTCGACCGCCTTGCGCAAGTCTTCGGTCCCTTTACCGGGGCCTTCGGCTGGCAAAAAGCCGATGCTGGCGCGAAACTGGAGAGCGACCTCATTGGTCGGGCCAATTGTGAGCGCATCGCCATCGGCTAGCAGGCGCTGCGGCACGCGCCGACAATGCAACGTCAAGCCATTGGCGCTGCCCAGGTCGGCAATGAGATAGTTGCCATCCTCCTGCCGCGTGATTTGCGCGTGGTGACGGCTCACCAGCGGATGCTCCAAGACAATGTCGTTATCCGTCGCGCGGCCCAACGTGGTGACGGGCTTGGTGAGGGGGGTCTTGAAGACCTGGCCGCCCACGAATGCGGCCAGGCCCGGTTTGGCCTGCACCGCAATCCGCACACGCTCGGCCACGGCGGCTATGCCGCCCGCTTCGTACGGACGCAGCGCCAGCCTGAACTCGACCAGGTCGAGCACGTCGCCAAAGCGCAGCGGCATGGGCGTCTTGGGCCACACAGGCTGACCATTGAGCCGGACGCCGTTCGTCGAGCCGAGGTCGGTGACGGTGGCTTTCCCCTCACCCGCAAGCTCGATCCGCAAGTGATGGCCCGACACCAGCGGGTCTTCCAGCACAATGTCGTTATCGCTCGCCCGCCCAATGTTGAGGGTGGATTGCGCGAACGGATGCTCGTCGCTCGCGCCCGAGCGGATGAGCTGGACTTGCAGAATAGCGAGTGTGACTGATGGCATACGGCTTTTCGCGGGTCGTTGCAGACTTGCCTACGTCTTGTCGGGAAGAATTGCTTGCACTCGTCCAACTTGGCCGTCAGCCAGCCGCACCTTGATCCCGCGTGAATGAAAGGCGGCGGAGGTCAAGACGTCTTGAACGACCCCAACCGTTCGCTTGCCACTGCGTTGATCCTGCTTCAAGATAATTTCAACGCGCAGGCCAGGTCGAATATCTTTACGTTGTTGTCCTGCCACTAGTCTCCTTCCTGCAACCGGATACTTGTCGCTCGCGCTGCTAACGGGTCGCTTTCTGCACTGTTTTATATGGGTAATCACGACAAGCGTGCTTCTCAACAAGCCCAATGTAATGAACTGCGATGAGGTACTTGTCCAGAATTGCCAATCTAGTGAATCTGCGCCATGCGCCTTGCGACCTGTCCCCGCTAAATCCACCCTAACACTGCACCGAACAGGACAAGGCTCACCATGTCCATGGCAAAAATCGCGCCGATTACAGTCTATAACAGCGATGTCACATCGGCATTACAGAAACGAGGACAATATAACAAACTTGTAACAACAAGGAACAATTCCCCCGGCAATGTTAGGCCAAAGTAAGACTGCTCGCCCGTCGTCACGCCGAGGAGGGCCATCCACTTGCATAGCTTGACTAGAGCACGACCCGCTTGAAGAGGAGCTCGGCCTCGCCCAGGCGAACCGTGTCCCCATCCTGAAGCGCCACCGGCTCGCGCACGCGCTTGTCGTTGACAAAGGTGCCATTGGCGCTACCCAGATCATACAGGCGCAAGTCCTCACCCTCCCTCTTGATCACAGCGTGCTGGCGCGAGACTGTGGCGTGCTCCACGACAAAACTGTTACCCGGCGCGCGGCCAATCGTCACCGTCGGTTTGTCAATGTCAAAGCGCCGCCCAGATTCCTTTTTGTCCACCAGCCTCCCCAGCACCTTGAGCTTGGGACCACGTTGAATAATCACCGTGCCACCGGACGTGGGCGGCGTGACAGGCTTTTCCGCTTCGCCCGATTTGGGGGACGGCTGAAGTGGAGTGCGCGCCGGGCTGACCGGCGCTGTGGGCGGCGAAGGCGTGGAAGGCTGGAAGGGGCTTGGCCGGGCTTCCCTCGGCGCCGGCCCGCGGGCTGTGCCGGGTGAGGCCGCGCGTATTCCGGGGCCAGGCGAAGCACTCTGCCCGGCTACCGTCGGCGCGCCGGGGAACGTCGCCCCTCCAAACGGAGGTTGAGGATGGGCGGGCGGCTCATGTGCAGACTCGCGCTCGGAGCCGTGCTGCACGCGGAGCGCCAACACAATCGCGATGATGCTCATCAAGAGCAATAACAACCCAGCGGCGGCAATCGCAATCGTCAGCGCCAGATTGTGGTTGACCCACTGAATCAGGCGGCCTCCTCCAGAAACAGGCGCAGGCGCGACAGTGGGCGAAGCAGCCGGCACGGGCGTGGTGGCGGGCGCGACCGGCGCAGCCGTCGCGCTGGCGGTCGTCGGCGCCGGCGTGGCTGGCTGACCCAACATGAAGGTCAATTTGCTGGAGCTTGTTCCACGCGGGGTGGTGACCTGGACCGAGAGCATGTGCGGCAGACCGTCCACCTTGGGAATGCGCGAGGAATACGTCAGCACGTATTGCTCTTTGAGTTCAGCCAAGACATTCTGCAAAAGCTGTGCCAACTGTTCAGGCGCGGGCGCGGACTGGAATTGACCACCCGTGCGGACCGCCACACGCTGAAGATATTGGGCGTCGAGCCGGCCGGTGCTCAGTCCAATCGGAAAGATGGGAATGCGCTGGCGGTTCGCTTCGCTGATCGGATCGCTGTCGGTGAGCGTGCTGCCCTGGTCTTTGCCATCGGTCATCACCAGGATGGCGCGACGGCCGGGTTGTTGCGCCGTCAACCTGACCGCGCGAAAGATGGCATCGTAGAGCGGGGTGCCGCCCGTGCCGCTGTCCACGTCCACAAAGTTGATGACATTGAGCAGCTTGCCCATATCGTTGGTAAAACCGACTTGGCGCTTGTCGTCGCTGAGGGTGTCAGAAGTCACGGCGACTGTTTGGCCGAACCCGATGAACGCCGCGCGGTCAGGGTCGTTCGGCTCGTTGAGCAGCGCCTCTAAAAATCCGCCGATGGCCTCTTTGGCCTTTTGGAGTGGAGCGCCCCGCATGGAGCCGCTGAGGTCAACCAGGATCATCACCGACACGGCCGCCTTTTGGTTGGTGACAACTTCAACCTTGTCCGGCGCAAAGGACCCGAGCCCATCCTCGTTCAACTCAAATGCTTTTTGATTGAGCCCGCGCATGGGGATGCCGTTCTCGTCCGTCACCGTCACCAACGCGCGCAGCGCGGGATGCGCTCCCGCCTCCACCGCGTCAAGGTTCACCGTGAGCGTGCTCTGCGCGGATGCCTGTCCGCCCACGGCCATGCACACAGCCGCAATCACCAACACACTTTTGCCGATCCATCGAGTGGGCTTGCGTTGTCTCATCGGCCCTCCTGTGCGGGGCAGGTCAAGATGATATCTTGACTCACGCGCGCCAGAACGTCAGCACCGTTTCCCCCAGCAAAACATAATCGCCGTCGTTCAACTCGTAGCGATAAACGCGGCTATTATCGTCGCTATAGTCTTGGCGTGTGCCGGCATACGTGCCATTGGCCGAAGCAAGATCATAGAGCACAAAGACCTGCT
The DNA here is from genome assembly GCA_964353405.1 of uncultured Anaerolineae bacterium. Lineage (GTDB taxonomy): Bacteria > Chloroflexota > Anaerolineae > Fen-1058 > Fen-1058 > JBGLNJ01. The sequence continues at coordinate 2,263 of CAYGWJ010000130.1, read as the reverse complement.
CGCCCTCCGCTCCACCTTCCCTGGGCTCCAGGCGCACCTTGGCGTGCTGGCCTGAAACGGTTGGGTCGCCACTCAGCCGCATATCCCCGGCAGTCCGCCCAATGACAGTTTCGGGCAGCAAGATGTAGGTATGCCCTCGCTCGGCGCCGGGGCCGGACACTACGCCCAGCCACGCTAGCGGGATTGGAGGTTGAGGCTCGGCCATAACCAACGTCCGGTCTGCAACGGGACGCACAAGGGGGGGAAAGGGTGGGGATGGTGAAGGAGTCCCGGTCGCAGTGGGTGGGGTTTGCGGTGTGTCAGGTTGACCAGACATCATGGTTTTGGCGCCCTCGTCGTTCATCCTGGATCACTCGTCGCGTCACGGACGCAGCACTTGGATCGTCTTGGCAATGGCGGCCTCGACCCGCGCTTCGTCAGCGAGCACGGGCGTGGATTGGATCGCCACTGATTATACCACCACTTGCGCCCTAATCGGTTCAGAGTATAATCCGCGTGCCGGGCAAGTGGCGGAACTGGCAGACGCCCACGGCTTAGGACCGTGTGCCGCAAGGCGTGAGGGTTCGAGTCCCTCCTTGCCCATTCCAGTGATCAGTGACCCGTGATCGGTGATCCGTCGGCAAGTTGACTGAGCACCGACCACCGATCACTGACTTGTGTTATAATCGCAAAACATCCATCAACGTGAGGACTCTCGTGAAGGTTACAAGCCAGTTACTCGAAAATCGTCAGGCCGCGCTCACCATCGAAGTGGACGACGAGCGTGTACAGCAGGCACTCCACCAAACCGCCAAGCGCGTCTCGGGCCGAGTCAATATCCCCGGCTTTCGCAAAGGCAAAGCTCCGTACAACGTCGTGGTTCGCGCCGTCGGCGAGGATCGGTTGTACGAAGAGATGCTCGAACAATCCGGCGAGCGATTCTATCGCGAGGCGCTGGAGGAAACTCGGCTCGATCCCTATGGCCCCGGCCAGCTCGACGACGTCAAGCGCAAGCCGCTCGTGCTGCACTTTACCGTGCCGCTGCGCCCGACGGTGGAACTGGGTGACTATCGTGCGCTGCGAGTGCCCATCACCGCGCCCGAGATCAAGGACGAAGCGGTCGAACAGACGCTCAAGTCACTGCAAGAACGCAACGTGATCGTGGAACCCGCCGGGGAAGGCCCGCTCGAGGTGAACCACACGGCGGTGGTCACCATTGAAGGCACACTTGGAGCGGGCACGGATGAAAACAAGACCATCATCCATGAGCACAATGTCAATCTGCTCGTGGCCGATACGACCGATTTCCCTTTTCCCGGTTTTGTCCAGCACCTCATCGGCATGAAGGTTGGTGAAGAGAAATCGTTCGAAATGACCGTGCCGGAAAGCGCGGGCGATGCCGAACTCTCTGGCAAGGCCGTCTACTTCCAGGTCAAGCTGGAAGACTTGAAGGTGCGCCGCGTCCCGCCGCTGGACGATGCGCTGGCGCAAACGGTGGGCGAGTATGAAACGCTCGGCGCATTGCGGGCCGCCGTGCGTGAGAGTCTGTTGCAACAGGCGACGCAGGAAGCCGAATCCAAGTATGGAGAAGAGTGCCTGCAAAAGCTGGTGGAACAAGCGCACGTCGAGTTTCCGCTCAACATGCTTGAAGATGAACTCGATGACCTGGTCGAGCGCGCCGAGCAGCGGCTCAAAGACCAAAAGATGAACCTGGACGAGTTCCTCAACATCAAGAAGCAGAGCCGCGACGAATACCGCAACGAGCTGCGCCCGCGCGCCGAAAACAATGTGCGCCGCGCGCTGGTGCTGGGCACGCTAGCAGAAGCCGAAGGGCTAAAGGTGTCCGCCGACGAAGTGACCGCGCAGATCAACTTGCTCGCGGGCCATTATGGCGACCAGGCGGGGCAAGTCCAGGCGGCGCTCTCTTCCAGCGAGGGCAAGCGCTCACTCGGCCTCAACCTGCTGACCGACAAAGTGTATGTGCGCCTGGTGAGCATCTGCAAGGGCGAGAATCCGCCGCTCCCCACGACGGAAGAACCGGCGCAGCCGGCCGAGGCTCCCTCTGCCGAGTCCGCGCCCGTTCCCGCGAGTGAGGGATTGACCCAGGAGACAAGGTGACAAGGAGACCTATGGACAAGCCATCTGCTCTCACGCCAATCGTGATTGAAGAAGACGCGCGCGGTGAGCGCGGCTATGACATTTTTGCGCGGTTGTTGAAGGACCGCATCATCTTTCTCGGCACACCCATCAATGACCAGGTAGCCAATCTGGTCGTGGCCCAACT
>CAYGWJ010000129.1:0-29094 GCA_964353405.1 uncultured Anaerolineae bacterium | reverse complement strand
GGCCAAGGTAGTCATTAGCAATGTCAAGGCTCAAGCCGTGTCGCCGGCGTCTCTACCCAAAGACGCGCTCACGTTCAAGGGCGTGGTCACCTACAGCGTGCCGAAAGGTAAAACCATTCCCGGCACAACGATCACGTATGACAGCAAAACACCGGACGGCACCAAACTCGGTGGCATCGAGGGGTACGCGTTTCGAAAAGAAGCCGACTCGATTGCGTGGTTCGGAAAGTTGTCTGACAAATGCTTCCTGCAACTCGACCTGCGCCTGTTGGTTTACACCGACAGCGCGATGCAAGTCACCGGCACGGCCACGCTTTATCTCAAGCCATAAGACCTCGCAACAGAATCATATCACACTTGCCTCTCTCAGGGGACAGGTCGGAGAAGCGCCTCAGCCTTGCGGGCTACTGCGCATGACGGTCCTCCATTTCCAGAGCGCAGAGCACGCCGAGGCTGACCAAGGGAATCTCGGCATGCTCGGTGTACTCTGAGATTTGCCCCAACCTTAAAACTTTCTAGGACTAGTAGACAGCCAAGCCAAAGTGGATATAATCTTTTACAGTGCAGATTGACAGAACTCACCGAACGATCAGAGTAGCCTGGGTGCCTTGGGTCTATCGGCATCCATCGCGTCAGGCCTTGTCGTGACGTCAACGGCCATGTAGCAAACGAAGGGCGGCCCGGCTTGGACAGGCAGAAAGGAGGTAAGACCACTCGAATCGGTTAGAGCAACTCGTTTTATACATCTGTGCTGTCTCACCGCTGACAGCACAATTGACGGGAACATCATACTAGCAAGGAGGTCTCGATGTCCCACAAGCTTTTCAACACTGCCGTCGTGCTGGCAATGCTACTCTCTGTCATTCCAGCGGCAGCTTCTCCCAATTCCTCGCTGCCAGCAAATGTCGTTTCTCCGCAAAAGGTCGAGCTACCTTTCGCTCCCAAAGGAGAACCCTCGACGGACACTCTGCCCGCCGTGGATCCTTTGACCAAAGTAGACCCTCGCATCCTGCAAGAATTGAACGGCGAGGTCGTCCCGGCCCACCTGGGCGGCCAGCCAGGAGAAGCCGACGTCGCGCCGGGCGAGCGCAAGCCGCTCGACAAGACCCGCTTTCTGGTTTTCCTCAAAGCCCAGGCTGACCTCAAAGCCGCCACGGCGCGGCCGTTTGCCACGCAGGCGCAGCGGCGCACGGCCGTGGCTGACGCGCTGATCAGCGCGGCGCAGGCCACACAAGGCCCGGTCAAGACGCTGCTCGACGCGCGCATGACCAGCGGCAACGTCGCCTCGTACCAGCCGTTCTATATCTTTAACGGTTTTGCGGTCGAAGGCAACTGAGACACGGTCGTCGAGCTGGCCAAGCGCGACGACGTCGAGCGCATCGCCGCGAACTATCCCCTGGTCAAGTTCGACCAGCCGACCAAAGCCAGCGCTTCACCGGCCAATGGCCTGGGCGGCCTTGACCCGGCCAACTGGAACATTGACCTGGTGGACGCCGACCGCGTGTGGAACGAGCTTGGCGTCCGAGGCGAAGGTGCGGTCGTTGGCGACTTTGACACCGGCGTGCAATGGGATCATCCAGCATTAAAGTCCCAGTATCGCGGTTGGAACGGCGTATCCGCCAATCACAACTACAACTGGTTCGAGCCGGACGGCAATCTTGACCCTGGCGGCAATCTTGGCCCCAGCGTCAGCAGCGTGCCCATCTGGTGTGATGACCACGGCGTTCATACCATGGGTACGATGGTGGGCGACGGCGGCACACCTGACACCAAGATTGGCATGGCCCCGGGCGCCAAGTGGATTGCCGTGCCAGGCATTTGTGGTAACACAATGCCAGGGAACTGGGGTGACGACATTGGCGGCAACAAAGCCTTCCAGTGGTTCCTGTGCCCCACCGACCTGACCGGCAGCCTCGCCACGCGCGACTGCTCCAAAGCGCCCGACGTCGTCAACAACTCGTGGGGCTCGTCCAACCCCTCGGACGACACATTCCGGCCCGCGATTCAGGCGCTGCGCGCGGCCGGCATTGCGCCCGTGTTCGCGGCCGGCAACCCGAGCGCCGGCCCCGGCAGCATTGGCTCGCCCGGCTCCGCGCCGGAAGCGATCACCGTCGGCGCGACGGACATTAGCGATACTGTCGCTTCGTTCAGCGGGCGTGGGCCTTCGTTCTACGAAGGTGTGCAGAAGCCAAACGTGACCGCGCCAGGTGTGAACATCAAATCGTCCGTGAGCGGCGGCTATGCCAATTATGGCGGCACCTCAATGGCGGCCCCGGCCGTGTCAGGCCTGGTCGCGTTGATGGTTTCCGCCGACCTGAAAGACGGCAAGCGCGATCTCAACGTGGACGAGATACAAAAGTTCGTCGAGTCCACCGCCGTCAGGCTGGGCGCTACCACGCCGAACGACGACTATGGCTACGGCCGGATTGACGCCTACAACGCCGTGCGCTGGGTGCTTTCCGCAGGCGACTTGAAGGGTGCGGTCACCGATGCCAATACCTCTGCGCCGCTAGATGGCGCGACCGTCAACGGCGTCAAAGCGCCGGATACCTTCACGACCCGTTCTGCAGCGAATGGCGCTTACTCGGTCACCGTGCCCGGCGGCCTGTACAACGTGACTGTGAGCGCGTTCGGCTATAACCCCGGCTCGTTCGGCGGCGTCGGCGTCATCACCGGCACCAACTCGATTGTGAATTTCTCGCTGACGCCAATGCTGGCGGCCACGCTGACCGGCAAAGTGCTTTCCGGCACCGCGCCCGTCAACGGCGCGCTGGTTTACGTGGACGCCAAGCCGAGCGTGTCCTTTACCACTGGCGCAAACGGCGTGTATACGCTGACGCTGCCGGTTGGTACACAGACGATGACGGTTAAGGCTAAGGGCTACCGTATCCAGCACGAAAATGTGACCGTGGCCTCGGGTGGCTCGGCTCACAACTTTGCCCTGGCGCTCGCGCCGTCCATCCTGCTCGTCGAGGCGGATGACTATTACGGCTGGTTCAGCGCGCGACCGGCGCACAACTTTTTCAAGTGGTCACTGGATCAGCGCAATTACCTGTATGACATGACTGCCGTCACGAACACGGCCAGCCTGGCTCAACTGACGACCGTGATGACGCCAACGAACTATGGCCTAGTCATCTGGATTCACACGGCAAGCTCACCCAGCGGCAACGGGTATGCCACCCTCCTGCAGAGCTATTTGGATGCTGGCGGCCGGCTGATCATCTCCGGCCAGAACATTGGGTACAATGATGGCGGCACTCCATTCTTCCAGAACTATATGCACGCCACGTACTCGATGAACGTTGCTGCAGGAATGGGCGACAAGGTCTCTGGCCAAAGCTTTTTGAACGGACTGAACTTTACACTAAACGAAGCAGCCCTGTATAACTATGCCAACACGGCGTTCCTTCTATCACCGGACGGGGTCGCGGCACGCGACGGCAGCGCCTACCCGGTGATGACCTACGATAACGGCAATGGTGCGGCGGCATTGGCAGTTGATCCATGTGGCGCTTCTTACCGCGCGGTCTACTTTGCCGTGGGCTATGAAAACCTGGGGCCGCGGGCCTACAGCCGTCCACCCGAATTCGCTGATGTGCTCGATCGCAGCATTCAATGGGTAATCAGCAGCAAGCCGGCGTATAGCGTTAACGCTTTCGTCACGCCCGGCAGCAAGATTTCGCCACCTGGATCGGTCTTTACCTACAACTTGACGATCGGCAACACCGGCGTCAACACCGACACCTACAACCTGGCGCTGGCAGGCAACGCCTGGCCGACGCGCATCGTCAGCGGCGCGACACAAGTGGCGCAGACCATGCAGCTAGGCCCGTGCAGTCAGCAGACCCTCGGCGTTGAAGTGGCTGTGCCGGGAACGGTGAATGCAGGCGCGACCGACACGTTTACCGTCACGGCGACCTCGCAGGCACAATCAACGGTCAACAGCAGCGCGAGTGCCAAGACGACGGCCTTCCCGCTGTGGAAGATCGAAGCGCCAATGCCCACCGCGCGCTATCGGCTGGCCGCGGCCGCACTGCCCGGCACACCATACTACTTTGCTGTGGGCGGTCAAGGCGCCTCGGGCTCACTGGCGACGAATGAGCGCTATAACGCCTGTTCCAATACCTGGACTGCGATGGCGCCGATGCCCGCCGCACGCGGCAACATCAACGCGACTGTGCTGAATGGCAAGATCTATGTCGTCGGCGGCTACAGTTCTGAACCAACCTATAACGACAGCACCTTTGTGTATGACCCGGTGATTAACACATGGTCGTCGGCTGCCAAACTGCCCACAGCCTTGAGTGGCGTCGCGATTGCGGCGGCCAATGGCAAGCTATATGCCATCGGTGGTTCTGGTGCCAGCGGATACACCAACGCGACCTACGAGTACACTCCGGCCACGAACACCTGGGCAACCAAAGCCCCAATGCCCGGCGGCGCTCGGGCGTATGCGACTGCAGCCGCACTGGGCGGCAAGATTTACGTTGCCGGCGGCTGGCTAAACCTGAACCTTGTCGAGGTCTATGACCCGGCCAGTAACACCTGGAGCACGGCGGCGCCAATCAATGTCGGCCGGCAATCGCCAGGGCTGACAGCCGCACCTGACGGGTATCTGTATGCCTCTGGTGGCGGCAATGGCTGGACCGGGTTGACCAGCGCCGAGCGCTACAACCCGGCGACGAACACCTGGACTACCATTTCGTCACTCAACGACTCGAACCGCGCCGGCTCGGCCTCGGCCTTTGTGGCGGGGCGAGTGTTCGCGGTGGGTGGTGTCAGTGGCAGCCTCAGCAACGTCAACGAATCGCTGCGCGTGTCCGACGCCTTTTGCCAGTCCACCAAACAGGTGCAACAGACGACAGTGCAGCCAGGCGACCGCATCACCTACACCATCGAGTTGCACAGTGATGCCACGACACTCGCCAACGCCAGCGTGCGCGACCCGATCCCGGCCGGCGCGACGTTCGGCAGCTTTGGCCCGGCTACTGTCAGTCCCGCGCCAACCTTCAACAGCGGCCAGAATCGTGTCGAGTGGAACGGCAGTCTCCCAGGCGGGCAGTCACCGGTCACTTTCATCTTCGGCGTAGTGGTGAACAACACAGCTTGGGTCAGCGGCCAGCAGATCACCAACACTGCCACATTCAGTGACGGTGTCAATCTGACCTTTAGCAGTACAGTGGCCTCCACGCTTGATTTCTTTGACTTGTCAACCTCGACCAAGAGCGTGAACAAGTCACAGGCTTCCCCAGGCGAGGTGCTGACCTACACCCTCCATGTACAAAACGCCTCCAGCCAAGCTGGCTCGGTCACGCTGTCTGACCCGATCCCAGCTAATGCCACCTATGTGCCCGGCAGCCTGACATACACATTGGGCAGCGCCGGTTACACGGGTGGCATGGTCACTTGGACGAGCCAGTTGCCTACTACGCTGGTCACCTATGTCAACACCAGTGAAGATTATCAATGGGGCGACAGCAAAGGCAGCGGTGTGGCGACAGGAGTGAGGTACGACTGGATCGAAATCAGCAGCAGCGGCACGCCCGTCAATTTCTCCAACTCAGACGATGCTTACTATTACCCGATTGCCCTGCCGTTCACTTTCAACTTCTACGGCGCGGGCCACACCAACCTCGCCGTCGCCACGAACGGCACGGTGTACTTCCAGGACAGCTACCTGGGTTTTGGTAATACGCCGATCCCTTCCGCAAATGGCAATGACGTTAACACGTACATCGCACATCTGTGGGACGACCTTCGAATAGCTCCGGGCGCGGTCTACTACCAGGTGCTTGGCACTGCGCCGCACCGCCGGATGGTGATCGAGTACTATCATGTGTCCGGGTACTCAACCATGTCCGACTATGGCACATGGGAGCTTATCCTGTACGAGGACAGCAGTGCCATCCTGCTGCAGTATCAGGACGTCAACTTTGGCAACTCGAGCTATGACTATGGCGCCGGCGCGACCATCGGCATTCAAAACACGACGAGTCAGGGCGTCCAGTACTCGTACAACACCCCGGCTCTGTCCAACGGATTGGCTATCCTGTACCTGCCGCCGGGCGCGACCTTCCAAGAGATCCAAAACAAGGCCGACGTTACCTTCGCGGTGACGGCAGCCGCGCCGCTGCTGGCCAACACCTGGATCACCAACACAGCCACCTTCACCGACAGCCGTGGCGTGGTCTACAACCGCGCGGCTGGCACGCTCGTCAACGGCGTGATCTTGGATGGCTCGACCAAGACGGCTGACCGCACGCAGGCCAACGTGGGTGACCCGGTCAACTATACCATCGTCGTTCGCAATAGCGGGCTGTATACCGCCACTGGCGCCAGCCTGAGCGACCCAGTCCCAGCCAACACAACCTGGAATGGTGTCGCACCGGCCTGCACGTCGGGTACGTGCGGGTATACTTTTGGTGTGTTTACCTGGACAGGCGACATCGCCCCCGGCGCGGCGGCTACTATCACCTTTGGCGTGACCTACACGGCGCTTCTGGTGGATCGCACGCCGATCGCCAACACGGCGACGATCCGCGACGGGCTAGGCGGCGTATTCACTCGTCAGACCGCCTTCCTTGCTCGGGCACCTAACCTCAGCGCAGCCTACAAGACGGTCAACACGGCTGTGGCTCAACCGGGCAATGTTGTGACCTACACCGTCTACCTGTACAACTCGGGCGGCGGGGATGGCAACGCTCAACTGGTCGATCCAGTCCCATCTGGTCTCACCTACGTTCCCGGCAGCCTCGTCTACGGATCTGGTTCCGGCGGCTATGGGGGCGGCGTGATCACCTGGACGGGCAATGTACCCGCCTTGAGTCAGGTCCCAGTCCAGTTCCGTGTCACGGTCGCTCCTACGGCAGTGGACGTCATCACCAACACGGTTACCATCACCGATGTGATCTGGAACAACAGTTACCAGCGTTCGGCGGCGTTCACCGTACGTCGAAACATGCTCTACCTGCCGGTCGTGCTCAAGCAGTAGCTCCCTCGCCTCAGTGGACCTGGTCTGCTTGCTGGCATAAGGTTTACTGAGAACGCGAAACCCGCTCCCACACCCGGGAGCGGGTTTTGTTGTCGAGAAAAGCCTGCACGCGACTGCGGGCTTGCCTTATCAATCCGGTTTCACCGATTACACTTCGTGCGCTTGCTTGGCGAAGCGTTTTTTCAGCCAGGCAAAGACATCGTCCTTGTAGTCATTCCAGAGATGGATCAGACCCGGCAGGCCGGGGATGAAGAAGAAAGCGATGACCAACAGCGTAAAGTATTTGTCAATACCTTCAATGCTGCCAAAGGCCTTGCCCAGGCCATAGCCCAGCATCGTCACGCCGATGGCCCAGAACAACCCGCCAAGCAAGTTGAACATCACAAAGCTTTGAAGGACACTGAGAACTTGCTGCGGGTGAGACGAGGCATTTGTTTGGTGGCCTTTTGGAGAGCTTCCTGTTTCTAGCCTTCCGTTTCCGCTTTTGGTTTCCGGAGGTCCTTACGGGCTTTCAGTCCCTCCACCACTGCCGGGATGAGCGAGATGACGATGATGGCAATGATGACCAGTTCAAAGTTCTTCTGGACGAAGGGGATGTTGCCGAAAAAGTAGCCCAGCAGCGTGAAAGTAGCCACCCAGGTGACGCCGCCGATGACGTTCCAGCGGATGAAGAACCCGTAGGGCATCTGGCTGACCCCGGCCACGAACGGCGCAAAGGTGCGGATGATGGGCACGAAACGCGCCAGGAAGATCGTCTTGCCGCCTTGCTTCTCGAAGAAGACATGTGTGCGCTCCATGTACTCCTTCTTGATCCATTTGACTTCGCCAGTGTAGGCCCTGGCGCCCACACGGTGACCGATCCAGTAGTTAGCGGTATCCCCGGCGATTGCAGCGATGGAGAGCAAAATAAACATCACCCAGGGATTGAGCGCGCCGCGCGCCGCGAACGTGGCGGCCGCGAAGATGAGCGAATCGCCCGGCAGGAAGGGCGTCACCACCACGCCGGTCTCCATGAAAATGACGACGAAAAGCAGCGCCAGGGTCCAGGCACCGTAGCGGGCGATGATGTCGTTCAGGTACACGTCCACGTGCAGGACGAAATCTGCGATCTTTAAGATGAGGTCCATGAATTTGTTCCAGTGGGTGCAAAACTAACCTAATAGCCGACGCGTTCAGTCAGCTTGACCAGATCCATTTACATTTTCCTTCGATGGGTGTTTAATACAAACGGTCAGTCATCCCTCGACTGACCTGTGGCGATTATACCATCCACGGACCAAGTTGACAAACCCTGCTCCCCACGCCTTCCCCGGCTACGCGGGGGGAGGGCCGGGGAGGGGGTGCAGGAGGCGAACATGAGCCGTCAAAACGACGAACTGGAGCGCTTCAAGCGCATCCGCGATCAGCAGTTAGCCGCGCGTGACCCGAGATCACGCGACCGGGCGTTGCAGGCCAAAGTCCGCGCGCGCCGCCACATCAAAAAGCTCACCGTCAAGAACCTGCTTTCAGATTTTACAGCCAAGTGGACCTGGATGGTAGCCGGCGGCGTTATCGGAGCAGCTCTGGCGATTGTGGTCAACTTGGTGTTCAAAGCCGCGTGGGCGGAATATGTGGGCTATGGACTTGTTCTGTTCGGGATTGTGGTCGGGCGCCTCTTTGGCGCGATCCGCGACTGGGGTGATGAAGATTGGGACAAAAGGTACTGATGGCGGATCAGACCGGGCGATCCTGCACTCGATCAAATGGCTCATGACGCGCGGCCACCATCGCACGCAAATCGGCCACCGCGGTCAAGACTTGCCGCCGCGCTTCCGGGTCGGCGCGTTCCAGGTTCAGCGCATCAAACTCGTCCTCGTCCAGCAGCAGCACCTCACCATTGGGAAAGACAAACAAGTCCAATGCCAGATCAACCGCCGAAAGCGCATCATCCTCAAACACGGCCGGGCGAGAAAAGTTGCAGTACCATCCCTTGAGCCGATCATCCGTTCCGGCGTGAATCTCAAAGATGCTGTACCACCGGTCGGCAAAGAAATACTCGATCAGCCGGTCGCCGCGCTCCAAGACAACGTAAGGCAGCGCCAGCCGGTCACGCTGCCAGAGCGCCTCCAACACGATGGAATTTACATTGCGGCTTGCCACCTGACCCTGGTAATGGGTCACCAGGTTTCCGGCGTGATCGAGCTTTTGAACAGTGATGGCAGACGGGTTGCTTTCTCTCATTTTAGGCTCATGATATGGCTCCCTCGGTCTTGCAAGCGTAGAGACGTTCCACTGGAACGTCTCTACCGGAACGTCTCTACCGGAACGTCTCTACCGGAACGTCTCTACCGGAACGTCTCTACTGGAACGTCTCTACCGGAACGTCTCTACCGGAACGTCTCTACTGGAACGTCTCTACACCGTCAGGTGGGCAAGCAGGTCATTGCGCTGGAGCGCAGCCACAGTCGAATCGTCGAACCGAGGGGAGGGAGTGACACGGTGGAATCCATCTCGAACTCGAGACGGGTTTCATTCACGCGGACGACAATCCGCGTATGTCCGCCCCGGAACGATCGCTCGACGAGGATGCCTTCCACAAGGTTTTCCGCGCCGGTCAACGCCGCCGCGTCGGGCCGGATCAGCACTGTGACCTCGTCTCCGTGGCATGCATCTTCCGGCACGCACAGTTCTCCCAGCGCCGTTCTCAGTTTTTTCTGACCCGGCACGGCCCTCTGCGGACCAACCCTCCCCTGACGAGGATCTGGGACTGACCACTGACCCCTGATCAGATTCGTCAAACCGAGAAAGCGTGCGACAAACGCATCCGCCGGGTGGCCATACACTTGGTGCGGCGTTCCGATTTGCGCCACGCGCCCGGCGTTCAAAATCACCACGCGGTCAGCCAGCGCAAACGCTTCCTGCTGATCGTGCGTGACATAGATGGCCGTCTGGCCCACGCGTGTGAGGATGTCACGCAGCTCGTTCATCAGCCGCTCGCGCAGCGCACGGTCGAGCGAGGAAAGCGGCTCATCGAGCATCAACAGACGCGGACGCGGAGCGAGACTGCGCGCCAATGCCACACGCTGTTGCTCGCCACCAGAAAGCTGGTTCACGTCGCGCCGCTCGAAACCGGCCAGCCCAACCAATTCCAGCGCCTCACGCACTCGCACGTCAATTGCCGGTGGTGCGAGATTCGCCATCCGCAACCCAAAGGCGACGTTATCGCGGACGTTTTTATGGGGAAAGAGCGCGAGGTCCTGGAACATGAGGCCAAAGCCACGCCGATGCACGGGCGCGCCTGCCATGTCTTGACCTTCCACGAGCACCTGTCCGCTTTCAGGTTGCTCCAATCCGGCGATGATGTTCAGCAGCGTCGTCTTGCCGCAGCCCGAAGGGCCGAGCAAGCAGACGATCTCGCTGGAAGCAACGTCAAAGCTCACGTCGCGCAAGAGCGGTGCGCCGTCGAAGGATTTGTGGATGTGCAAGACCTGCAACAATGCTGCCGGCATGTTTAGCCTTTGCGGCCTGGAGTGAGACGTCAGGATTATCCCACGCGCAAGGCCCTGTGTCAAAACTCACCCACCTCCCCCACCCTGACTCGCTCTATCAGCACGATGCCGACAGCGCATACGAGCATCAACAGCGTGCTCATCGCCAGTGCCTGGCCGTAATTCAACGCGCCGGGCTGGCCCAGAAAGCGATAAATGACCACCGGCATCGTCGGAAATTCAGGCCGGGCCACCAGCGCCGTCGCGCCAAACTCGCCCATCGAAATGGCAAAAGCAAACGCCGCCGCCACGAGCATCGCGCGCCCGACGATGGGCAAGTCCACTTCGCGCCACACGCGCCACGGCGACGCGCCCATCACAGCCGCCGCTTCCCGCAACGATGGACGAATGCCGCGCAGCATGGGCAAGAGCGACCTCACGACGAACGGAAACGCGACGAGCGTATGCGCCAGCGGGAGCATGGCGGGCGACGCGCGCAGGTCAAGCGGCGGCGTGCCAAGCGCGATGATATAGCCAAAGCCCAGCGTCACGGCGGAGGTGCCGAGGGGCAACATGAACATGGGATCGAGAATCGCCGTCCACCGACTGGTTCTGCGCGCAAGAAAATTCGCCGCGATGAACCCTAACGTGAGGGACAGCGCAACGGTGATGCCCGCCACGGCCAGCGAGTTGCGAATCGCTACAACCGGTGGCACGTAAAAGTATGAGCCGCGCCGGTTGATGGACAATTCGGCAAAGGACTGCCAACCCTCGCCCACCGAGCGCCACACCAAGGCCATGAGCGGTGTCAGTAGCAATGCCGCCATGAAAGCAACATTGGCCATCACAAGCGTCTGCGCGCGACACGTGCTCGGCTTGCGCTGCGTGATGGATTGCGGACGTAGATTCAACGGGCGAGCCGTCCGCGCTGAAAGCCGGGTATAGAGAGCCGTCAGCCCTAGCGTACAGGCAACCTGCACCAGCGAAAGCGCCGCCGCCATCGGTAGATTGAACAGGTTTACCGTCTGCCGATAGATCTCGACCTCGAGCGTGGCAAACTGCGAGCCGCCCAGAATCAGCACCACGCCAAAGCTGGTAAAGTCAAAGATGAACACGAGTAGTGCCGCGGCGGCAATCGCTGGCGTCAACAGGGGCAGTGTGATTTCAAAGAATCGGCGGATGCGGTTGGCCCCCAACACCGCCGCCGCGTTTTCTAACGACGGGCCGAGGTTGGCCCAGAACGAGCCAACGATGCGCAAGACGACGCAATAGTTATAAAACACGTGCGCCAGCAGAATCATCCAGAGGGTGCCCAGCAGATGAATCGGAGGTTGATCGAGTCGCAACAGACGCATCAACCCAAGATTGAGAACGCCGGATGGCCCGGCCAGCGACGTGAACGCTGCCGCCACGACGACCGTCGGCAATACAAACGGAATCGTCGTCAACGAACGCAACAGCGACTTGCCAGGAAAATCGTAACGAGCAAAGATATACGCGGCTGGCAACCCCGCGATGAGCGTGAGCGCCGTTGAAGCAAGCGCCTGCCACGTGGTGAACCACACCGTCTGACGGTAATACGACGAGCTGACCAACGCTGCCAGCGCACGCAAGTCCAGCATCCCACGCGGGGCCAGGCTGAGGCGTGTTATGGCGATGAGCGGATAAAAGTAGAATACCGCAAGGAACGCCAGTGGAATCAAGACAAGGAGAAGGGGAGACAAGGTGACACGACCTGTCACCGAAGCACTGTCTCTGTCCACTGCTGAATCCACGTGTCTCGATTCTTGGCAATGTCATCCGTCGCAAGCGTGGCAGGCTTCTTGGGTACCTGGGCGTATTTGACAAACGCCTCTGGCAGGTTAACCTGCGCGTTGACCGGGAACACAAACATCTGGAGCGGCATATCTGCCTGGAATGGGACGCTCAGCATGAAATCCACAAACTTGCGCGCAAGGTCTGGCTGCCTGGCTCCCTTGAGCACGCCCACGAACTCGATCTGGCGGAAGCACGCGCCATCGCCCACGACCGAACCGGTGGGCGCATCGTCCAGCGGCGTCTTGGCAAATACCACCTCGGCCGGCGGCGACGACGCATAGCTCACCACGAGCGGCCTCGGTCCCTTGCCCGATGACCCGCTAAAGTCGGTATAGTAGGCTGCCTCCCAGCCATCGTCCACTTTGACGCCGTTGGCCTTGAGCTGCTTCCAATAGTCGAGGAATTTGTCCGGAAAGTGCGCCACCGTCGCCAGCATGAATGCCAGCCCCGGCGACGACGTGGCAGGATTCTCTACGACCAGCAGATCCTTGTATTCCGGCTTGATCAAGTCCTCGAGCGTCTGCGGCACGGCGAGTTTCTTTTGCGCAAAGAACGCTTTGTCAAAGTTGATGCATACATCGCCATAGTCCACCGGCATCACGCGCGGTAGAGTCGCCGTGTCGAGTTGAAAAGCGGGCGGCACAGACGAGGCCGCGTCAAGGTGCGGCGCGTAGGGCTCAAAGATATCGGCTTCGAGCGCACGGCTGAGGAAGGTGTTATCCACACCGTAGAACACGTCGGCCAGCGGATTGCCCTTTGCCAGGATAGCCTTGTTGAGTGCGGCCCCGGCGTCGCCGCTTTTGAGGATGTTCAGCTTGACGTTGTTCGCCTGCTCGAATGACTTGAGCACATCCTCGCTCGCAGCAAAGCTGTCATGCGTCATCACCGTCAGTGTGCGCGGCGCGGCCGGCGTGGCTATAGGTGAAAGCGGCGAAGGCGCACGAGTAGGCGCCGGCGGAGCCGCGGGCAAGGCCGGCGCTGCCGGTGTTGAAGTGACAGCACAACTGGCAAACAAAACGCTGGCCAGAACGACCAGTGCCACACTGTTGTAAAACTTTTCTCTCATCGCGGTTCCTCCTTCTCATTGGGTGACACGTGCTACGTAACGACTCCCTCACGCATCACGTATCACGAAATAAAACCACCCCGGTGCTGGCCGGGGTGGCGATGATACAGGTGGTTTCCTCCGCCGGCATTATCCGGATCAGGTCTTGCCGTCGTCGGCATAGCGCACACTTTGTGTCGCAACCGACCTCTCAGCCTGGTCTAACCAAGCTCCGGCTCACATATTCAGTTGTCAGAGTTTATTCTACCACATTCGGGCCAGCGGGTCAACAGTTTTAAAAGTTAAAAGCCCGTTCCAAGTCACACGGCCCAGGTCATGACCCGAGATCGGACAGGTTAATGCACCCACACCTTCATTCCGAACTCGGCAAACTTGAACACCTCAGCCGATTGAGCCGTGCGGACGCAGCCCAGGCTCACCGGCTGGCCCAGGCGGCCATCGAGCACACGCCCGCTGGCGTCCATCGGCTGCGAGTGAAAGCCGTTATCGTGCTCCTTGTCAAAGCCGACCCAGTCGCGAATATAGACGCCATACTCGCTCAGGTAAAGCGGCCCCTGACTCTTTTCGCGGACGATGAACAGCCCCTTGAACGTCGTCGTTTCCGGGCGATCCCCCCGGCCTGTCGCCGCCAGGTACTCGCCCATCACGCGCTCACCCTCGCACAGGCGCACCATCTGGTCACGCACACTCACTTCAATCCAGCGTTCGACGAATGGAGCGCGCAACTCGAACGGCAGAAAACAGGCCAAGTTGCTTGCGGCTACCACATCGCCTGATTCAATCGGACGAGCCGCCGAAACCGGGACGCTCCTCGCGCCACACAAGGCCAGGCACGCAACCAATACCAAAATCCTTTGCAGCATTTTATGGAGCATCATAGCGCCGAATATACTCTTCTGCCTTTTCCACCAGCTCGCAGTGGCCGATGAACAGCGGGGTGCGCTGATGCAGCGACTCGGGCTGGATGTCCAGAATATTCCGCCGTCCGTCCGACCCGCGCCCACCGCCCTGCTCAGCCAGGAAGGACAACGGAATCGTCTCCACCAGCAGGCGCAGTTTGCCATGCAACAGCTTGGGATCCCTGGAATCGGCAGGATAATAGTAGAGGCCGCCCTCCAGCAAGTTGCGATGAAAGTCGGCCACGAGCGAACCGATGTAACGCGCCGAGAGCTCCTTGCGCGGCTGTTCCGGATCAAGCCCTTGGAGCCATCGAGTATATCGCTGCACGCCCTGACTCCAATATCTTTCATAGCCCTGATTGACGCTATAATACTTGGGCTTGGCCGGGAAGCGGAGATCGGGATGCGAAAGCAGAAACTCGCCCACGCCCGGGTCAAGTGTAAACCCGTCAACACGATTATGGCCGGTCGAATAAACCATCATCGTACTGGGCCCGTAGATGACATAGCCCGCCGCTTCCAGCTTGCGGCCCGGCTGCAAAAAATCTTGCAGGACGCCGGGGCCTTGCTCCGTCACACGGCGATAGATGCCAAAGATCGTCCCGATGCTGACGTTCACGTCAATGTTCGACGAGCCATCCAGCGGGTCAAAGATCATCACATACCTGCCCGTGGCATATGGCGAGGGGATGGGAATGATGCTTCCGTCCTCTTCCGAGACCATCGCCGCCAGCCGCCCCGTAAAGCTGTTCATACGCACCATCGTCTCGTGCGCAAACACGTCCAGCTTCATCTGCTCTTCGCCCTGAACGTTGACGCGCCCGGCCAGGCCCAGGATTGGAGCCAGTCCGGCCCGCGTCGTTTCGCGGGCGATGAGCTTGGCCGCCAGCGCTATATCGTACAACAAGTTGGAGAACGTGCCGGTCGCGCCAGGGTGCTCGCGTTCCTGCTCGATGATGTGCCGCTCGATCGTCACGAGGCGTTCCATGTCGAACCCCTTTCCACTCCCGAGGGATGCCTATCCACCGACCAACGACCTGACGAGATTGAGCTTGGAAAAGTGCCCGCGTGTGATGGGTGTCATGCGGCCTTCCGGGCCAAGTACTTGATCGCGGATGGATTCGAGTGAATGACCAGCCTGCCACAAATTACGCGTGCGGCCCTGGACGTCCTCCCAAAAATCTATCTTGCGGCGCAGCGCCACCTTGCCGTCCTTCACCATGCCCGCGTGCGAGCAGAACATTACGGCAAAATCAAGTTCCAGCACACGGCGGAGCGAATCGAGCGTCAAGCAGGCATCCTCATCGGCGCGCAGATACTTGACGCGCTCGCCGACATACAGGTCGCCGGAAAACAGCCAACCTTCGTTCGGCTCGAGCAAGCCGGCGTGATCGGGGCAATGGCCCGGCGTGGGGATGATGCGAAAGCCATGTCGGTCGGTTTCGAATCGCTCGGACAATGGCTCGGCCTGAACGGGCGCGGACTGGCCCCACACCACCCGGCGATAAAGCTCCAGATGCGGTGGGTTGGCCAGGAAAGGAACAGTCAGCGCGGGGGCGCGCGGGACCCAGCCCAACGCGCGATGCAGCGCCGCGTCGCCGCCGGCGTGATCCTCGTGCTGGTGAGTATTGACCACGCCGCGCAGGTTCCGCTCGCGCGCCAGGCGCACCATCTCGGCGCCGGTCGCAGGTGGGCCGCAATCTATCAGCCAGCCGTCCACGATATAGACTTGTACCGTAAAGAGCGGGCGGCCAAACGCCGTGCGAGCCACCGTCGCGCGCGTCACCGGTTCGCCATCGTGCAGCCTGAGCATGACTCTTGGCAGCCCTCAGGCCCGGCGCCGCAACTGGCCTTCCAAGTAGGGCGCCCAGCCCTCACCCTTATCCATCTCTACTGTAAACGCCCACTGCGAGGCGGCCATCGTCCAGACGGTGCGGCGCAAACGTTGGATGGGATTACCCTTCGGGACACAACTCAGTCGGTCACTGGTCAGCACCAGCCGTCCGCGCATGTCGGCGCGGCCCAGCGTGTGCTCCACCATCCCATCCTGGCCGAAAATTTCGGCCACCAGGCAAGCGCAGTCACGGTCGTAATAAATATAACTGTGCTCGGCCACCAGCACCTTGTCCGAGTCGCCGTCACGAATTTCCACCTGGCCGGTGAGGAAATGGTCATCCAAGGCCCACACATAATGACCGGCTATACGACAGCGCAAGTCCGGCCCTTTGCCCGAGCCTTCCCAATCGCCGACCAGGTACCATAGACGCGTTAATGCGAGTTCGTGGGTAGTTGTTGAATCCACCGTTGCTCCTTTTTCGGTTCAGGTACTTTAGAGAGTTGTCGCTACTCTCATATATTGTAGCTTGTCAACTTTATGAAGCCATACAGATCGCAGCCTGTTCAAAGTGGCTCGAGGCCGCTGAGCATGAGCAAGGTATTCAGGAGCGCTTTGAACTCTGGACACTGCACGGCTGCGACAGTCAAGTCTTTGTCACGCAAAATAGCAGCCATCTCGTTAGGCTTGACATATTCGCGAGGCTTTGGCTTCGCGCGCCGATACAACTCTTGCAGCCGCTTTGACGGCGGAGTCTGGTCGTTTACTTGCTCAGGATGAGCGCCAGGTCGGACTTGTTGTACCCCGACACGGCGACAAATCGCATCCCAATATGGCAAGAGCCAAGCTTCGACATCGAACTGGGCCGCATGAGCGTAAAAACGTGGTTCTTGTCCCACTGATTGGCGCAGAAAACTCTTGGCCGCATCAGCGCCAGTGAACTTGGGATAAACATCAATCAATCCGACGACTGCTGTCACATTGGGAGTATCAAGTTCTAGCTTCACCCGGCGTCGAAGGCGCTCCGCGTCTAGACTCATAATGTCCTTGGTAACAAGCCTGATTTTTGGCCTGCTTTCCGCTTGAGCACGCTCGTCCAGAAATGTCTTGAGCTTTTCTTTAAGAGCCATCTCTGTAGCGCCTTCGACCAACAGAACGATTGTCATGGGCGACCTCCCAAAGTGCCCATCAACCATAGGTCACGCAGAGTATATTCTTGCAGCCAGGACTGCAAATCCAGGCTATCCGCCCATGTAAAGTAGGTCGAGCCTGTTTCATCCTTATCGGTTATAAGGACTTGATTCGGTTCAAGCCAGCGGATCAAGTCAGGGGAGTGAGTCGCCACCAACACCTGACCGCGTAGCGCGGCGTTTCGCAGTACGCCAGCCAGTAGCTTGAGCAGTTCAGGGTGAAGGCTAACTTCTGGTTCATCTATCAGGGTGAGAGCAGGAGTATCGGGCGAGAGCAAGACCGTGACCAGCCAGAGAAAGCGTAATGTTCCCTCGGAGAGTTCGGTAGGATAGAATGGCCCTGTGACGCCCTTCTCATACCAGGTCATTGTCACTTGTCCAGCTCCCACTACAGGAAACTCTAAACGTTGGAAACCAGAAAAGCCCAGATGCAACAGTTCCTCAACTTGACCATATACATCGGGGTCAGAGGCCCGCAAGTTATATAGAGCTGAATACAGGTATTCACCATTATGACCGGGCCGTTTGACTGGCGTCAGCAATTGGGGCAAACGCACAACGGCGCGCGGGCTCACATCTAGAAAGCTGTAGAATTGGGAACTGGCCAGCAACCTGCGCAAAGATTCTGGCTCAGCATACATCTGCGGAACCTGAGCCAGCGCTAGTTCAAGCAAATTGTAATCCCAAGTAGGAGCAACCATGCGGCGAGTCTCGGGATCAGTATAATGGATCTGTTCGTAACGAGCATCAATGTAGCGAAACGATTTGTCAGCGGACGGATCCCATTTCCATTCCAGACGTTCAAAGGGTAATGCGTATCCTGTCCCTCGCGGCGCAATCTCAAAGCGGTAGTTCATTGGCTCCGGACTCTGCTTGCTTTCAACATCAACCAATAAACTCGCCTTGAGTAAAGCGGGGCGCTCTGTCATCCTGCTCAAGACTGCCTGTGCGCCGCCGAGAGCTTCTAAACGACTGGCTAATTCTTTTCCCGCCGCGCACCGCAGGAGTACGAAAACTTCCAACAACGAAGTCTTGCCCGCTCCGTTTGGGCCGATCATCACCATCAAATCACGCAGTGACAGAGTAACGTCCACCAGACTGCGATAGCCTTCCACATGTATTTCCTTGAGTTTCACAGATACCCTCCCATTTGCACCAGCGTGTAGACACCTCACCGGTGAATGGATACATTATATACCCGTCGAAACGATGCTCCAACAGTCTTGGAAAGTTAGATGCTTGTCACGGAGTAGGCACAGGCTCCTGTGGCGCTTCTCCGGGCGCAACCTTGAACACAGATTGCCACGGCTCGTAGCGGGTAAAGACCGTATCGGTCACCGCCTGGCCGGCGCGCACAACGACGCGCTTGACTGTCACGTCTGCGCCGTCCACGGCCCAGTCCACCTGCTCCTTCTGGCCCGGCTTGAACGTGGGGTCTTGTTCGTACTTGTCCGGCCCGTGGGGCATGATCTTGGCCACAACCGGCGGAACGATCTTGACCGTCCGACCATCGTTGGTGCTGTAGAACTTGAAGGTCAACGTTCCGTTGGTCGGGCTGGTATAAGTCTCGATCAACAGGTGATAGGGAGTGTCGTTCTTGAACTTGAAATCCACCTCCGGCGCAAACACCGTCGCATCCAATCCAGGACCAAAGCCTTTCTCGTACCAGCTCACGCGGTAAGCGTGTGGCCACCGTTCGACGATGGGAAAGCCCGCCTGGTAGGCCGCGCGAAATGCCGTCGTCGAGACCTGGCACACGCCACCGCCTACGCCCTTGATCGTGCGCCCGTTAAAGATGATGAGCGCCTCGGCATAGCCCTGATCCAGGCTCACGTCGCCCAGGTATTCGTCGAACGAAAACGTCTCGCCCGGCCCGACAATCACGCCGTGAAACTTGCCGGCGGCCGTGGCAATGTTCTTGACACGTGTGGCCGCCGAGCCGAGAAAGTACGTCACGCCCTGCGAGACGAGCTCGGTGATACCCAGCTCGCGCGCTGTCATGCCTTCGTGATAGGGAGCTTGCGTGTTGGTAATGACGAGCGTCACCTGCCGGTTGTCCGTCATCACCTGTTGACGCATGCGCGCAATCGTCGCCGGAATGTTCAGCGCCAACCCTGATACGCTGGGAGAAATGACCTTGATCTCGTGCAGTTCATCGTCAAAGACGAAACGTGCATCCACCGCGGGCCGCTCGACCTGGGGCGCAACCGGAGCCAGGAAAGCGCGCAGACGCGCCTCATCCAGCGACACGTCAACGCGATTCCCATCCACCCGGCGGATGACGGCCATGCTCGCCAGGTTTTCGCGGCTGAACTTCAACGGACCGACGTTGCCCGGCGCCGAGGCATCCGGGACGAGCGTCATGGGCGCAGCGACGATAGCTTCCAGGCGTGCTTTGGCCTCGGATACATCAGCCACCGAGGGCGGAAAGGTCTGGAACGTGAGCGGCAAATCCACAGGTGCAAGCGTGCGCGAGGAATCCATCAATCGGGCCAGAACGGCGTCTACATCCAGCTTGCGGCCGACGACTGACGGCGTTGCGACGGCGTTCATCCCGTCCAGCCGCAACGACGCATCCCGCGAGCTGACGTTGACGGACGCGGCGAGCTGCTCCAGGTAGGCCCGCGCCGCCGTGGTGTCCTGCCGAATCACCGGGCCGACCTGCGCGCCTGACAAGAAGAGTCGCGCTTGCTCGCGCATGTTGCCCAGGAGCGAACCACTGCGTCCCAGCCGGTATGCCGATTGCGCCGCTGCCTCGGCGTCGAACTCAAAGCCAACCTCACGCGGGCTGAGCTTCCAGGTGCGGTCCCCGTCGCTCAGCGTGATCATCGGCTGGCTGGAATAAGGGAAGCGCGCCTCCAGGGCAAGCGCGGCTTCTGCCGGGCGCATCCTGCCCAGGTCGAGTCCCCACATCTGCACGCCGGGAAAAATCCGCCCAAGATAGAATACCTCCAACAACAACACACCGGCCACCGCCGCCGCCACAAGGGCGACCAACGCCACAGGCGGGACAAACGCCAACCTAGGCACTGCCGGCTTGACAGGCACAGCTACACGTCGAACGCTAATCGGTTGGGTAATTTGGCTCATAGCTTACACAGCTCCAACTGAAACCATCTGCCCTTCACGCACTAACCACTCGTCACTGACAACTACCCACTTCACAAGCTGGCAAGCGCAACTTTTGTTCTGCCTCGCCCACCTTGCCGACGATGTGCCAGAACGGAACCCACGCCAGCCCGAACGCATCCACGCTGATGTCGCTCTTGCGCGCCTTGAGCGTGATCTGCTGCGTGCTATCAAACACACTGGCCCACCGCTGGTTGATCTCATTCACCTCGTCGTCGAGCGCGCTGCGAAGTTGATCGAGCATGTCCTGCAAATCGGCGATGCTGTCTTCCGATTCTTGCACGTTGGACTCGGTCTTTTGCGTCAGGCGGCGGCGGCGCGCGGCGTAAGTGACGGCATAGTTCTGCCTGCGCCCGGCGATAAAGTTGAACACCGACTCGGCGATGCCCCACGTTTCCTCGCGCTTGCGGCCGGCCAGCTCGGCTTTGTCCTGGTCCAGCTCGCGCTCCTCTCGGCGGAGCTGCTTTTCCACGCGCGCCATCTCGCGCTGATACTTGGACTTGACCTGGGCAATCTCGGCGTCGCGCTTGACCCGCACCTCAGACTCTGCCCGCGCGCGGAACTCGTGTGGCTTTTCGTTCGGGACACTGGCCGATTTCAATTGTGGGTGAACCGTCACAGACACCGCCACCTCGCGATAGACGTACCCGGCAAAATCGCGCTCGAATGCGGCGAGTGTCCGGGGTGTGAGGGTCCCACGCGCAAGCTCGGCGTATTGTGCGTCTTCCGGCGGCTGCATGGTGAGCGTCCCGCGATCCACCGCCGCATCGCCCGCTGCGCCCCAATCGGCGCTTGCGCGGCTGGCCGGCACCGGCACCAGGCGTTTCACCGTCTGCTGGTACGGCACGGCCAGCCTCCGGTCACTAAAGCGCACCGTGGAAATGCCTAACAGATGCGGCTCATAGACCAATTGCTTGCGCTCAATCAAGACCGTCTGGGCATTTTTCCCTTCCCATTGTCTTAGCGACCACTCTATCCCCACCGTCGTGGGCATAAAGTATTGGCGCACGTCGGGCGGCAGAGCGGGCGGAAGAGACGGCGCTTCCCGCACAGTTCCAGCAATTCCTCCGAGTTCCTGTTGGGCCGGGGCCTCAGGAGAACGGGCGGGAACTCGGGGGCAAAGTTGGCGAATTTCTTCGCGCGTGAGCGGCCCGCGCAGATAGCTCATCGCCTGGCGACTCTTGAACACGATAGGATGATCATCGCGGACATCGGACAACACAAACACGCGCGGCGGCAAATTGCCCACGAGCTGGCTCAACTCGTCGCGGCGCGAAGCGTCCCAGCTGCCCGATTCCGTGGCCGCGCCCTCCAATCCATCCAGCACACGTGCTTTGTCGCGCACAGTCCGCAATCTCCCCACAAACCATGCGCCAATGTTCGCCAGTCCCTTGTAATCCAGGTCAACCGGGTTCTGCGTCGCCAGCACAATGCCCAGCCCCATCGCACGTGCCTGCTTGACCAGGGTCAGCAGCGGGACCTTGGACGGCGGGTTCTTGGGGTACGGCGGGCAATAACCGAAAATCTCGTCAAAATAGAGAATGGCGCGCAGCATGGTCGCGCCCCGCTGACGCCTCAGCCAACCACGCACCTGGCTGAGCAGCAACGTCACAAAGAACATCCGTTGAGTATCGTCCAGATGAGCAACATAAAAGATGCTGGCGCGAGGCTTGCCATTTCGACGCAAGAGCGAATCCACGTCGAGCGGCTCGCCCTGCCGCCATGCCTCAAAGCCCGGCGAAGCGATGAGATGGTTGAGCGACCCGGCCAATGCAATGCGATCTTTTTCCGGAAAGAACGCTTCCAGATCAAACACTCCCAGCCGCTGAATAGGCGGGCGCTGAATCTGGCCGATGAGCGCCGGCAGGTCAAGCGACTGGTCCGCCTTCCAGGCAAACTCAAAGAGATGAGCGAGCAGGATGTGCTCGCGGCTTTGCACCGGGTCAGCCTCGATGCCGGCCAGGCCCAGCAGCGCGGACACCAAGCCCTGGATACGCTCACGCATTTCCTCTTCGTGACCGGCCCACTCGCCGGGCGGAGCCTGGAGCGATTGTAGAACGTCCACCGGCATACCGGCATCGCTGCCTGGCGTGTAAATGCAAATCTCGCAAGCGTCACGCATCCGGCGCAACCGTTCCGGGGTAATGTCCCACTTGGCGCGCTCGTCACGCCAGCTTGAAGCCACTTGCTCTGCATACGCTTCTGGCGTCAGGTCGCGCATCTGCGCGTCTTCGGGTGCGATCCACGGCAAGAGGTCTTCAGGCGTCAGATCAGGGAAGGTCAACGCGAGATTGGTAATGTCACCCTTGGGGTCGAGAATAATCGCGGGGACGCCGTCAAGCAAAGCCTCTTCGAGCAGTGTGATGCCCAGCCCGGTCTTGCCGGAGCCCGTCATGCCCAGAATCGCTGCGTGCGTCGTCAGATGATTTGCGTCGAGCGAAAAGGCCCGGCCCGTTTGGCTCGCGGCCAGGTCAAACTGCTTGCCCAGGTAAAACAGTCCGCGCTTCTCTTCGATCTCGGTCATCGCTCATCGCCTACCACAAATCGCGTCAGGTCTCACGTTTCACGCCCGCATCGCGTTGACAAGCGCAGAATGCAACACGCCGTTGGTCGCCAGGCAGCGTGGCAGGGTGTAATGCCAGGGCTGGCCGTTGACATCGGTAATTGCGCCGCCCGCCTCCAACAGAATCAGGCTACCCGCAGCCACGTCCCACGGACAAAGTGTCCAGTGAAAGTACGCTTCCAGCCATCCAGCGCCCACGTAGCACAAAGAGAGCGCGGCCGAGCCGAGCGAACGAAACGTGTGAATATACTTGGAGCAATGGGTCATCGCCGCCATCTGCTCGACGCGCAAGTCTGGCTCGCGCGCATAATCCAGTGAGACGAGCGCGTGAATGAGCTGGTCGGTCCGGCTGACGCGCAGCCGCGTGCCGTTCATCGTCGCGCCCGCGCCGCGCTCGGCGCAAAAGACATGCTCTTGCAGAGGATCATACACCACACCTGCCACCGGTTCATCGCCTCTCACCACGCCGACGGAGACCGAGAAGCACGGATAACGATGCGCGTAATTGGTCGTGCCATCGAGCGGGTCGAGCACCCAGATCGTCTCGGCATCGCTGCCAGGCTTGAGACCTTCTTCGGACAGGATACCATGTCCGGGAAAGCGTGCGTGGATGATCGAGACCAGCGCCTCTTGCGCGGCCAGATCGGCATCGGTGACAATGTCCCGAAAGCCTTTGGAATGCACGTCACGCTCCTGCGGCAATCGCTTGACGATTTCCTGCCCGGCGGCGCGCGCCGCTTCGATAGCGGTGTCAAGAAAATTCATATCATCTCCGGTTCAGACGGTTGAGGCACTGCGCAGGAAACCTTAAAAGCCCTCTTATTTCAACAGTGGATTGACTCTGGCCTCAGCCTGATCCAGTGCAGTTTGCGGGAGCTGACCTCCGGCGACGGCGCGCATCGTTTCGGCCAGCACTTCGCGCGCGGGGTCCCATCCCGCTACAGCCGGCTCGCTCTGACCAAAGGGTAACAGATCGAGAACGGTCTTGAGGGTGGGGTCCATGTCTTTTTTGATCATCGCCTGGGCCGCCGACTTGCGAAGCGGCAGTGTGGTGGTGGCTTCGGCCCAGCGCCGCGTCTGATTAACGCCGCTGAACCAGCGGATGAACAGCCAAGCAGCCAATTGCCGTTGGGGCGTCGTCTTTAACACCGTCCAGCTTTGGCCGACAAAATTCGTCACCGGGTCGGGCGTGTTGTGCGGCAACGGCGCAACGCCCCACCGGAACAATCCACCCTGATCCACCGCCGACTTGTAGGCAGGCAGCTCGTTGCTGGGCGCAATGGTGAACATTGCCTTGCGCTTGGCAAAGTCCACTCGGTCCCACGTCCGGCCCTGCGCCTCGTATGCTTGACGAAACGGGAATATATCACGCAGGATGTTCATCGCGCGAACACCCTCGGTGGAATTGAACTTGACCTGCCGCGCATCGTCGCTCACCAGCGTCCCACCCCGGCTGAGCACCAGCGCCGAAAACGTGGAAGCGTCGGGCACCATCGCATATCCAAAGGTCTCTACAATTCCGTCGTTGTTAAGGTCTGCCGAAGCGCGCTGACACATTTCTTTGAATGCCGGCCAGGTCAACGGCGCGCCCTGGTAGCCCAACGACTTGAGCCAGTCGGCGTTGTAATACAATACCAGCGCGCTGCGCTCCATCGGAAAGCTCACCCATTGGCCGCCAAGCTGTGGACTGCGATCGCTGGAAAGAAAAGCCGGGTAGATATCGGCCCGGTCGGCATCGCTGAAGCCGAAGCGTGAGTCGGCTGCATAAGCATCCAGCAAAACTGCCGCGCCCGTTTGAACATACCGGGCAGCATGAAAGGAATAGAGAGTGACGAGGTCAGGCGACGCGCGCCGGTCGAGCGCGTCGTCCAGCCGATTGCGCAGTGTAGGATACACGCCCTGGTATTGCGGCACGACGACAATGTGCCAGGTGTTAGTCGCATTGAACTCGTCCACCAGCATCGCCAACACGTCCGCCGCCGGGCTGGAAAGCGAATGCCACAGAATCACCTCGCTGCCCGAGGGGTCGAGGCGTGACGCCTCGTCGCCGGCTGCCACAGCTGGCAGAGAGACGGCGCGACAGCCGGTCAGCGCAGCCAGCAGTCCCATCAAGATAATCTTTGCCCAGAATCGGAATGTCACCCGTCGTCCTTTCGCCAGAAGCGTAAGGCATGCGCAGTTCTTCACACGGCGTGTACTAGTGGTTTGTCAAGCTTCATTTTTCCTGTGACCAAGCTGGCAAACCCGCGTAAATACTAGCTTTTCGGGCCGTGTGCACTAGTAAAATGATCCTTGACAGACCACTAGGCATCACGTTGGGCATTATAAACGAAAGGGTGAGGCGCGTCAATCATTCGGGACCTGGCAGGTCGCTTAGCAGAAACCGGTTTGGTCTGGTATACTGGATTCATGACCCGTGTGCTGTTCACGCTTGGCTGGATAGACGTGCCGTCCTTCACCGCGCTGATGGCGTTGGCGCTCGGCGCAGGCCTCTTGCTGACATGGAACGCGGCGCGCTGCGCGAATCTCCCGCCCGGTAATGTCCTCAATACAGCGCTCGCCGGCATCCTGGTCGGCGTTGTCGCCGCCCGCGCGTTGTACGTGTCCGACAACTGGGGCTATTTTCGCGACCACACCGACCAGATGACACAACTCTGGCTGGGCGGATTGGCGTGGCACGGCGGCTTGATCGGCGGCGCGATTGGCGCGGCAGTGTTCAGTCTGTGGCGCAAGCTCGACGTGCGGGCGGTATTCGATGCGCTCGCGCCCGGGCTGATGGCGGGCGCGTCGCTCGGATGGATCGGATGTTACCTGGCGGGCGATGCTTACGGGCAGCAAGTATTCCCCGGCGACCGTTGGTGGTTCCTGGCGGCTGACCTGCCCGATATCTATGGTCTGCGGAATCCGCGCTTTGCCACGCAGTTGATTGGCGCGGCGTGGGCAGTGGTGTGTTTTGCCATTGCAATCGCAGCCAGCAAAATCCGCCAGTCAGCAGCCGCAAGTCAGAAATCAGAGGTCAGAGTCTCGACGTTTATAGCGACAGTAGCACTATACAGCGCCGGCACGTTCGTGCTCAGTTTTGCGCGGGGCGATGCCGTGCCGATGCTTGGCACATGGCGATATGACCAGGTGATAGATGCCGTCGTCAGCATCGCAGGAGTGGCGTATCTGTGTCGTTCTGCGCAGCGTTCGTTCATCTTTCGTTCCAAGAATCGCCAGCCGCATTGAAAGGATACCTGTATGCCCTACCAGCTCATTAGCGGAGCGCGAATCTTTTACAGCGTCTATGGTAGCCGCGCAACGAGCACTGCGCCGGTTCTACTGATTCATGGCTCGACGACGACGGCTGAGAGTGAATGGAGCGGCGTCATTCCCGCGCTGGCCGAGAAACATTTCGTTATCGCGCCCGATTGCCGGGGTCATGGCCAAAGCAGCAATCCAAATCACACGTACTCGTTCAGCGAGATGGCCGCCGACCTGGCGGTGCTCGTGCGCACGCTGGGCTTTGAAAAGGCCCACGTCATCGGCCACTCGAACGGCGGCAATGTAGCCCTTGTATATCTAATGGAGCATCCTGACGCAATGCAGACCGCCATTCTGCAAGCCGCCAATGCGCGCGTCACACCGGACCTGATGGAGCGAGAGACGCGCGTGTTCACACCGGAATGGGTGGCAGCCCAAAACCCCGTGTGGATGCAAGAGATGATCGAACTGCACGGCCCGACGCACGGCCGGAACTATTGGCGCGATCTGATGCAGATGACGTTGAAGGAAATCCTGGCCGGGCCGAATTACACGCCGCAGGATTTGGCTCAGGTAAAGCGCCCGGTGCTGGTGATTGAAGGCGGACAGGACCCGGTCAATGCACCGGGGCATCAGGCCGAGTATATTGCACAAAACATTCCGGGCTCGGAACTGTGGAGACCGGAGAGCGTCAAACACAATGTTCACACGGAACGACGCAAGGAATGGCTTGCGCGTGTGCTCGATTTTATCAAGCGCAAAGAATGAGAGAGGGACGCGAAAGCTGTTCTCGTTTCACCCTTCAGCCTGCATGCTTCGGACTTGTTATGGCTCCTGGAAATCAGGTGATTCCCAGATGCGGCTGTCGAGATAGCTTTTGACCTTTGTGATATAAGCCTCTGCTTCCGGCGTGTGCCAGCGGCCCGCGTACCATCGCCCCACGCAGCCCCACATATCGCCTGGCGCATAATCCCTGCCCCGGTCAACTTGGTTCAGCCATACTTCATACCCTTCGAAGCAAGCGCGCCAGATGGCATAGGCCGTGTCGGCCTCAAACGCCGTCGAGTCGGCCATGCCCGGCCACGCCGAACGCTCATACGGCAAGCGGGTCTGAAGGACGCCCCAACTTTCGGGACACTCGTCTGGGTGATTGATCGGGTCATCCACGCCAAGACCGTGGCCGGGTGGACACCGATCAGCGGATGTTCCCCAGTCACCCTTGGCCGACTGGCGCCACCAGGATTCGATGGCCGCCTGTGCCCGAACAACGTCTTCGTCCATACCCCACTTGCAGGCCGCCCACTGCAAGATCATGTCCGTCGTGCCAGTAAAGCTGCCAGTCACACGTGCGGCGATCTCGGTGTTGGCGCGCGGATCACTGCCACTAAAGATGTCATCGCCGAGATGCTGATGTCCCATCGTCGCATTGTATACGGCATTCACACCCTTGTTCTCCGGCTTGCGCTGGATGCGGGCCGCACACGTTGCGTCGGAGGGGAGTGCGGAGCCGGGAGGCAAAATTGTAGAGCGGGACGAGCCGAACACCATGGGCAGAAACGCCGCTGGTTTCAGCCCGAACACCGGCACCGGGGTAACGGCCGGCAAGGCCGAACCGGGCCCTGCCGCCAAGGCTGCGCCGGTCATTGCCGCGAAAAGAGCAAGAATCGCAACAGCCCATGCCTTGAGCCGGGCGTACAACGTCCTCACTTGAGCGCCAGCCTGAAGCCGTGCCCTCTCACAGTTACGATGTACTCGTGATCTTGGCCCAGCTCGGCCAGTCGGTCACGCAGACGGCGCACCAGCGCGTCAATCGCCTGCTCGGACACTCCCTCTTCGACCGCTTCCGGCCACACCGCTGCCACGACTTCTTCGCGACTGACCACGCGCCCGCCCGCATCGCAGAGCAATTCAAGCAGCCGGTATTGCGCCAGACTAAGCGGCGGCTCGAGCTCGTGGTCGTCAATCCACACTCGCCGCTGCGCCTTGTCCAATCGCAGCCCATCCGATAAAGCGGGCTGTTCTTCGCGTCCGGCAAGTGGCAGCGTCGCCTCGGCTCCGACGAATACCATCCGCACACATAGAGCCAACTGGATTTCGTCGCCGTCTTGCAGGAGCACCGATGCGCCTGACTGCGCCTGGCGGCCATTGACGAATGTCCCGTTCTTGCTGCCCAGGTCTTCCAGGAAATATCCGGTTGCTTCGCGGCGGATGCGCATGTGAACGCGCGAGATTTGCCGCTCGGGCACAACCACATCACATTCGTCGCCGCGACCCAGCGTCATTACGTCCCGGTCGAGCCGAAACTCGCGGCCCGCCAGTGGGCCGTCTTGAGCCATCAGCAAAGGCGCTTCTTGGGCATCCATGCGTGCATCTCCTGTGAAAAGGGGACAGAGAATCACATGCTCCACTGTGCTGGGCCAGGATTGCCAAATCCAAGCCACCACCCCGGATCTGGTAAAACTTGAACCCGCGCTTCAAGTGCGAGCATCCGGCGCGAGCGCCTGCCCCGTCTGGGTCTGCCTTGACAATCTAACGTTTGTGGTTTAAGCTATCTCTCGCCATCACCTGACAAGAATCCATCGGCTTCTTCGACAGGGTCGCGGCAACCGACTGGCCGCGACACGCCGACCTGCGAGGAGAACCGTGCTTCAGCCTGGGACCGTTCTGCGGGAACGGTACAAAATCATCGAGTCTGTCAAATCGGGTGGCATGGGAGCGATCTATGAGGCGGAAGATTTGCGCCTTGAAGGTCGCCGTTGTGCCATCAAAGAAATCCTGCTCACCACGGGCATGGATGAGACTGCGCGCGTTCAGGCCCAGGAACAATTTCATCGCGAAGCCAGCATCCTCGCGCGTCTCGATCACCCGAACCTGCCCAAAGTCTCTGACTA
>CAYGWJ010000128.1:0-6513 GCA_964353405.1 uncultured Anaerolineae bacterium | reverse complement strand
CTCATCCAGAGCGAGCGTTGGGAGCGCGGTTGGGCGTTGCTCCGAGAAGATTACCAGCAAACCGTCTTCGCGGGCGCGGCCAAGGCTTATTTTGCCTCGCCATTGGCGGCGTAGGTTCACTATTTGAGACTTACACCCATTACGAAATCAAGGCGCTGTTTGAAAAGGCGCGTCAACGTTTCGAGTGCATTGATATTTTGATTCACAGCATCGGATTCGCCAACAAGGCAGAACTCGATGGCGCGTTCTTCAAGACGACGCGCGAAGGCTTTCACACAGCGATGGACATTAGTGTATATTCCTTCACCGCGCTCGTCAAGGAAGCCGAAGCGCTCATGAACGATGGCGGCAGCGTCCTCACGATGACGTATTACGGCAGCCAAAAGGTGATGCCTAATTACAATGTCATGGGCGTGGCCAAGGCTGCGCTCGAAGCGAGCGTGCGCTATCTGGCCTACGACCTCGGCCCGCGCGGCATCCGCGTCAATGCCATCAGCGCCGGGCCGATTCGGACGCTGGCGGCGGCAGGCGTGTCGGGGTTCAAAGATTATTATCGCGCGTTCAAAGGCATCGCGCCATTGCATCGCAATGTCACCATCCAAGACATCGGTAATACCGCGCTGTGGCTGTGCAGTGACCTTTCCACCGCCGTCACGGGCGCGGTGGTCTATGCTGACGCGGGGTTCAATATTCTGGGAGTAGGCGAGTCAAGCTGACCGCAGATGACGGGCTGCAGACCGCAGTCGGCAAATCCTCAACAGCGGTCAGGGGCTGCGGTCATTTTGGAGGAATGGATGACATCTGACCGAACGTACAACAGTGTGGTGCTTGTCAAGCAGGTGCCCGATACGCGCAACATCACAGGCGAAGTGATGAAAGAAGACGGCACCGTCAACCGCTCGGCCCTGCCGGCGGTGTTCAACCCCGAAGACCTGAACGCGCTCGAAATGGCGCTTCAAGTGAAAGAG
The DNA here is from genome assembly GCA_964353405.1 of uncultured Anaerolineae bacterium. GTDB lineage: Bacteria > Chloroflexota > Anaerolineae > Fen-1058 > Fen-1058 > JBGLNJ01. The sequence continues at coordinate 5,545 of CAYGWJ010000128.1, read as the reverse complement.
CAACACGGCGGCAGCGTCACGGTGGTGACCATGGGGCCGCCCTCTGCCGCCGAGGTCTTGCGCGAGTCGCTCTATCGCGGCGCGGATAAAGTATTATTGCTTACCGACCGGCGTTTTGCGGGCGCGGATACGCTGGCGACTTCATACACGTTAAAGTGTGCGATTGAGAAACTTGGCAATTATGACCTGGTGTTTTGCGGCCGGCAGGCGATTGACGGCGACACGGCGCAGGTCGGCCCGCAGATTGCTGAAAAACTTGGCGTCCCGCAAATCACCTACGCGCAGGCAATCACCAGCCTTGAAGGCGACGAGGTTGTCGTCGAGCGCGCATTCCCGCTCGGACGAGAGTGGGTCAAGTGCAAACTGCCTTGCCTGCTCACGGTCGTCGGCTCCGCCAATCGCCCGCGACCGCCTTCAGCGCGCAAGCGTATTGAACGCAAGCTGGCTGCCACGCCGCTCGAATATCGAACGCTGCTCGCTCAACGGCCTGAATTTGAAAGCGAAGAAAGACTCGATGCTTTCCTCGCCGAGCGCAATTTAAAGATCCCGGTCTGGACTGCCGACGATTTGGGCGCGGACATGGACAAGCTCGGACTTGGCGGTTCGCCCACGCAAGTGTACAAGGTCAACTTTGTCGTGCTAGAGACGACCGAGACCAAAGAGATTCCGGCCAATCAAGATGGCATCAATGCGCTGATTCAGGAATTAGTCAAGGAATACATCGTCGGATGAACGACCGCAGTCCGCAGACACAGGCCGCAAAAGAGAATCAGCTGCGGTCAGCGGTCGGTTGTCGGCGGTCAAAAGGATTTGAACATGAGCGGCAATCAAGATGTCTGGGTTTTTGTTGAGCAAGAGGACGGCAAAATTGCCGATGTGAGTCTGGAACTGCTCAACAAAGGGCAGGAACTCGCACAGCAATTGAACGGTCAGGTGTGCGGAGTGCTATGCGGCTATCAGTTGGATGGACTGGCCGAGCAGGCGATTCATCACGGGGCAGATTGCGTGTTTGTCGCCGACCATGTCGAGTTGGAAGACTATCGCACGCTGCCGTATGCGCGCGTCGCTTCCGACCTGGTGCGCGATCGGCGGCCTTACATTTTTCTGCTCGGCGCGTCGCCTATTGGACGCGACCTCGCGCCGCGCATTGCGAGTTCCGTTCGATGCGGCCTCACCGCCGACTGCACCGATCTGCAAATTGGCGATTATGAATCCAAGAAAGAGAAAAAGGTCTACAAGGATTTGTTGTATCAGATTCGCCCCGCGTTCGGCGGCAACATTATCGCGACCATTGTCAATCCGAACACGCGCCCGCAGATGGCAACGGTGCGCGAAGGTGTGATGCGCCGCAAGGAACCCGACTCGGCGCGCACAGGTCGCATTGAAAGAATAGACCCGAGATTCGAGGAACGCGATTTGGTCTTGCAAGTCTTGAGCCGCGAGGTGCGCGAGGCCACCGTCAATCTCAAGAGCGCCCCCGTCATCGTCGCAGGCGGCGCGGGCGTGGGCAGCAAAGAGAATTTCGATCTGGTAGAGGATTTGGCGAATCTGCTCGGCGGCCAAGTCGGCGCTTCACGCGCGGCGGTGGACGCGGGCTATGTCACCCGCGAGCACCAGGTGGGGCAGACGGGCGTCACCGTGCGACCGAGGCTTTACATCGCGGCGGGCATCTCGGGCGCAATTCAACACCGGGCCGGCATGAACGAGTCGTCCAAGATCATTGCCATCAACACCGACCCCAACGCACCGATCTTTCAGGTCGCTCATTACAAGATTGTCGGCGATGTGGAACAAGTGTTGCCGATGCTGATCAAGGCTTTGCGCGAGAAAATAAAGTAGGGGCGACCCTCGTGGTCGCCCGATTGGGACAGACACAAGGTCTGCCCGCACGCGGGGAGAACATTTCATGGCCGAAAATTTTTACCTGGATAACCTTGACCTTCAATTTCACCTGGACCAGCTCGACTTGCGCGAAGTTGTGGAAGTGAAGGAGAAGGGGTACGCGAATCAAGCCCAGTACCCCACCGCGCCGCGCGACTATGAGGACGCCAAAGACAATTATCGTATCCTGCTCGAGGTGCTGGGCGAGATTTGCGCCACGGTCGTCGCCCCGCGCGCGGCGGAAGCGGACGAAGAGGGCGCGCATTTTCAGCAAGGCCAGGTCGAATACTCCCAGGCCACTCTGGCTGCGCTCAAGGCGCTCAAGCAGGCCGAGCTGATGGGCGTGATGCTGCCGTGGGAATACGGCGGGATGAATCTGCCGGAGGCGATTTACCAGATGATGGTTGAGATCGTCTCGCGCGCCGAGGCCGGGCTGATGACGATCTTTGGCCTGCAAGAGATTGCCTCGACCATCAGCGAGTTTGGCACCGACGAGATGAAGGCCAGCCTCCTGCCGCGCTTTGCGCGCGGCCAAGTGGCCGGCGCGATGGTGCTCACCGAGCCGGACGCCGGTTCCGATTTGGGGTCGGTGCAGACGCGCGCTACATTTGACCAGGCCGCTGGTGTGTGGCGCATCAACGGCGTCAAGCGCTTTATCACCAATGGCTGCGCCGATATCCAGGTGGTGCTGGCGCGCAGTGAAGAAGGCAGCAGCGACGCGCGCGGCCTGTCGCTGTTCCTGTTGGAAAGGGACGAGACCGTGACGATCCGCCGCATCGAAAACAAGGTCGGCCTGCACGCTTCGCCCACGTGCGAGATTCAATACAACAACACGCCCGCGCAGCTCATCGGCAAACGGCGCATGGGGTTGATTCGTTACGCGATGGGATTAATGAACGGTGCGCGGCTGGCCGTGTCGGCGCAGGCGCTGGGCATTGCCGAAGCGGCTTACCGTGAAGCGTGGAAGTACGCTCACGAGCGTGTCCAGTTCAACCAGCCGATTCGCAATCTTCCAGCGGTGACCCGAATGTTGCTGAACATGCGGAGCGAGGTCGAGGCGGCGCGCGCGCTGGTTTACGAATCGAGCCGGTGGGTTGACTTGGAAAAGGCTTACGGCATAAAAGTGGCCGAAAGCGCCACGCCCGACGCGCAGCGGGCGGATCGAGCGCGGCTCAAGCAGGCGAGCAAGCTGGCCGAAGCGCTGACGCCCCTGACCAAATACTATGCCACCGAGATGGGCAATCGCGTGTGCTACCAGGCCATGCAGGTGCATGGCGGCGTGGGTTATATGCGCGAGTTCAACGTAGAGCGCCATTATCGCGACATTCGTGTGACGAACATCTATGAAGGCACGAGCCAGCTGCAAATCGTGGCGGCCATCGGCAAGCTGCTCGGCCACGCGCTTGACGAGCTGCTGAACGAGTACGCCGCGCTCGACTATGGCCCGCAGCTTGCCCCACTCAAGCATCAGGTGATGGAGGCGACCGCGCTCATGAATCGGTGCGCCGATCACCTGAAAGAGTGCGACACCCCGGTGATTGACTATTACGCCAGCGATATGGTAGACCTGGCCCTGTATGTGCTCAACTCGTGGCTGATGCTGCGCGATGCGCGCGCGTCCGAGAGAAAACGGGCCATCGCGCATGTCTATATCGTCGAGCATCTGCCCCGGATCAAGGGCGCGGCGGCAGCGATTCAGGCCGCCGACCCGACGCCATTGCAGGTGAGGGACATTATCCTTGCCCATGTCGAATAAAAGTGTGGAGGACTAGTCATGGTCGTGGACTTGGCGGCTCAAGTCAAGCACGGCAGATTGCTGATCAAGGTGCCGCAAGCCAAACTGGATGTAAACATTCCGGATGTTGTGGCGTGCTTCGCTTCGACCAAACAGATCGTGGCGCTGGGTCAAACGGAGGACGAGGTGAAAGCCGAGTCACCGGCAAGATGGGAACGCGACAAAGATCGGATCGAGTTCCGGACCGCATTCGATACCGATGACTTTGATGCAGAGCTGGCGGCGTCGGTGTTGAGTTATTTTGCTGTAAAGGCCCAGTCTCGAATTCGGCCTGGCCTGCTGGTGAGGGCCATCGGAAGAATGGTTGACCGATTCAACTATGACCTCAGGCTTCCCGGATACGAAGACTTGCCCGCCAAGACGCGCGCCAGATTCGTGAGACTGCTGCGAGCATTTCCCTGTGTTTACAGGTTCTCCATCAATGGGAAGCTGGCGCTAGGCCGGTGACGCACTGCACGGCATCGCTGGCTATTGGCTAAATTGCCGCTTTATCTCCCGGCTGCTTTGCCGGCAGACGTGCCCAAAAACACCTATTGCGCGTCCGGCTCAAGTGGGCTAGAATACGGGTGCAATCAACACCGACAACGTCCGGCTCGACGAAGTCGGTTTGTTGTTGCGGATGGGTTTTGCGAAGCATGAAACTCTCTCGACTGCAATGGAACGGATTAATCGCGATTATCTTGATCGCCGGTGTGATGTGGACGGTCACCTCACGCGTCACGACGGCGCAGGCCACGCGCGACCGCGCCCGGCGCGCCACGCCGGATTTTTCGCTGGATACGCTCGACGGCGGCAAGTTCAAGCTGTCGGAACAGGTGGGCCACCCGGTGGTCGTCAACTTTTGGGCCACATGGTGCCCGCCGTGCCGCGCTGAGCTGCCCGCGCTCGAACAAGTGTATCGGAACAACCGTGACAAGGGACTGGTCGTCGTCGGTGTGGACGTGGCCGAGTCGCGGGATGTGGTCGCCAAGTATGTGGCCGAGAGTAGTCTGACGTTTCCCATTGCGCTGGACGCGGGCGGCGAGACAACGGAGCTGTACCGCATCCAGGGCATGCCGACGACGTTCTTTGTTGGGCGCGATGGCAGAATTCACGACATGGTCATTGGCGGGCCGCTGTCAAAAGCTGCGATTGAGAGCCAGGTGGCCGAGCTGATGAAATGACGAAGGACCAGTGATCTTTCCAATACCGGTGGTGCACGTCGGCCCGGTCGTCGTCCAGTTGCCCGGCCTGACGTTGCTGTTTGGCTTCTGGGCGGCGCTGTGGCTGGCAGCACGCGAGGCCAAGCGCATCGGGCTGAATGAGGATGTTGTCTATACGCCCGGGTTCTATGCGGCGGTGGCGGGCCTTGTCGGCGCGCGGCTGTGGTATGTGGCTGCGCACTGGGAAGCATTTGCGGGTGATCCGCTGGGCATCCTCGGGCTCAACTTGAGCATGCTGGATGCGACCGGTGGCTCCATCGTCGGTTGGTTGGTGGGCGGCGTTTATGCGTGGCGCAAAAAGCTGATCGGCGCGCGGTGGCTGGACGCGCTGGCGCCCGGCGCAGCGCTGCTGCTGGCGGCTGTGTCGCTGGCGAATCTGTTTTCCGGCGATGCGTACGGCACACCTTCGACCTTGCCGTGGGCCATCATGCTGTGGGATACCGAGCGTCACCCGGTTCAAGTCTACGAGATGCTGGCGGCGCTCGCGACCCTGGTCGTGTTGCTCGTTGCACTGCGACGGCAACAGACTCCTGGCACGGCCACGTTGCTTTTCCTGGCGTTGTATTCAGGCCAGCGCGTGTTCCTGGAAGCCTTTCGCGCGGAAAGCTTGTTGCTGCCCGGCGGATGGCGTGTGGCGCAGGTGGTCGGGTTGGTGGTGTTGGGCGCG